>NZ_WWKH01000534.1:0-2898 GCF_009865595.1 Streptomyces sp. SID1328
GACTTCGACGGCGCCGCGGGCAGCGCGCCGGACAGGTCCCGCTGGACCCTGGAGACGGGCGGCAGCGGCAACGGAAACCACGAGCTGCAGTACTACACGAACAGCACCGACAACGCCGCCCTCGACGGCAACGGCAACCTGGTCATCACCGCCCGCAAGAACACCGACCCCAATCTGAACTGCTGGAACGGGCCCTGTCAGTTCACCTCCGCCCGGCTCAACACGGCGCAGACCTTCACGCAGAAGTACGGCCACTTCGAGGCCCGCATCAAGATCCCGCGCGGCCAGGGCATCTGGCCGGCCTTCTGGATGCTGGGCGACGACCTCGGCAGCGCGGGCTGGCCGGGCAGCGGCGAGATCGACATCATGGAGAACGTCGGCAAGGAGCCCTCCACGGTCCACGGCACCATCCACGGCCCCGGCTACTCCGGTGCGGGCGGGATCGGCGCCGCGTACAACCTGCCGAACGGCAAGCCGTTCGCCGACGACTTCCACACCTTCGCGGTCGACTGGAGCCCGTCCGGCATCACCTGGTCCGTGGACGGCCAGAACTACCAGACGCGCACCCCGGCCGACGTGAACGGCAACAAGTGGGTCTACGACCACCCCTTCTTCATCATCCTCAACCTCGCGGTCGGCGGTGACTGGCCCGGCAGCCCCGACGCCGGTACGTCCTTCCCGCAGACGATGACCGTGGACTACGTCCACGTCTCCGCCCAGAACTGAGGTCCGGGGGCCGGGAGTCGCCAGCCTCCGGCCCCCTGACCTTCCCCGTGCCGTCCCGGCTCCGGCCGGGTGCTTCCCCCACTGCAAGGAGTTCCCCGCATGTCGCCTCGTCACCAGCGCAACCTGACCCGCCGCAAGCTGATGTTCGCCCTGGGGGGCGCGGCCGTGGCCATCCCCGCGGGCGCCGCCATCGCGCCCTTCGCCCTCGCCGACCAGCCGGGCGACAGCGGCGGCAACAAGACCCGCGCGGCGTCGGGTTCGCTGCCGGTGACCGTCGTCAACAACAGCGGCTCGTTCGACAACGGCTCCGTGAACGTCTACGTGGTCGGCAACGTCGACGGCAAGCAGGTCCGCCTCAAGCAGGACGGCACCCTCGCGCCCATCGCCGTCTCCGACAACGGCGCCGACGGCTTCACCGACTACGCGATACCGCTCGCGGGCAGCGGCGAGACCAAGCTGTCCCTGCCGTTCATGTCGGGCCGTATCTACGTCTCGCTCGGCGACAAGCTGAAGATGAAGGCCGTCACCGACGGCAACGGCAACGCGGCGCTGCAGTTCCCGGCCGGCTGGGTCGAGTCCGACCCCAACTTCGGGGTGCTGCACGACTGTGCGGAGTTCACGTACAACGCGTCCGGCATGTTCTGCAACACCACCATGGTCGACATGTTCAGCGTGCCGATGAGCATCCGGCTCACCGGTGAGAAGGACCAGACGACCGGCAGCATCCGGGACGGGGGCCGCGCCGCCGCGTTCGCCGCGGTCAAGGAGGTCGCGGAGTTCTCCAAGCTGGTCGTCGACGACAAGCGCATCATCGCGCCGGGTCACGGGCTGGACGCGGGGCTGTTCGCCAAGGACTACTTCGCGCCGTACATCGACGAGGTGTGGTCCACCTTCACCGGCAAGGACCTGAAGATCACGACCAACGCCGGCACCTTCACCGGCCGGGTCCGCGGCGACCGCTTCACCTTCGACGGGCCGGCCTCGGTGTCCTTCGCCAAGCCGTCCACCCGTGACGTCCTCTTCTGCGACGGCAACCTCGCCGCCCCGAACGACGGCACCACCGGCCCCGTCGCCGCCGTCCTCGGCGCCGGCTTCAACCGCTCGACGCTGCTCACCGACACCGCGCAGCCCAGCACCGACCCGGCCGCCTTCTACCAGGGCGAGCTGACCAACCACTACTCCAAGGCCATCCACGCGGCCACCAAGGACGGCAAGGCGTACGGCTTCGCCTTCGACGACGTCGCCGACTTCGCCTCCTTCATCCAGGACACGGCGCCCTCCGGCTTCACGCTCACCCTGACGGCGTTCTGATCCACCTCCCGACAGCACTGCTCCCCGCATCGAGCCGAGGCGGGGAGCAGTGTGGTGTCCCTGGTGGTCAGCAGGGACGGATGTGCCAGACCGGCGTCCAGGACGCGGTACCGCTCTGCGGGGCCCGGCTGCTCCACCGTTCGGTGCCGTTCTCGTTGTAGAACCGGGCCACGGTGCCGGTGCTCTGGCTGTTGTTGAAGTAGCCGTCCCCGATTCCGTAAAAGTCGTAGTACCCGCAGTAGTAGTAGTCGTAGCGCTTGCCGTTCCCGTCCTGGATACACAGGTGTCCGGCACTGCAACTGATCGCGGAGGTGCCGGGAACGGCGAAGGTCACCGTCCCGCCGGGCATGGTCGCCTTGTCCGCCGCGAGCTGCCGCTCGCCGGGGTGGGCGGCCAGATAGCTGTCGATCCGGCCCTGCACACCGCCCGCCGCCGACGCGCTCCCGGCCAGCAGCTGACTTCCCGCCAGCGCCGCCGCGGCCACCATCACGCCCGCAACTTTGCGCACGCTCATCTTGAAACTCCCCCTTTTCCAGCCCCCGGCCACCGCCACGGACGACGCCGGTCCCGAAGGCTGAACCCATCGTCCCGAGTGGATCAGCTGCCCTTGAAGCCCGATTCCGGTCATTGCACCCGACCCGGTTCGCGCCGCGGGCGCACACACCCCCCGCTCCCGTCCCTTCGCACTACGAACCGTTTCAGCAACCGCCCCGAAAAAATTGCTCCGCAAAGCCGAGTAAACGACTCCTGTATCGCGCGCACCTTCCGTCTCCCACCACCGGACACGTCGAGTGACCAGTTGTCGGCCCAGGCCGGTGCGGGGCGGGGGGAGCGGGTCGGGGAGACTGTCCCTTCGGATCA
>NZ_WWKH01000535.1:0-1768 GCF_009865595.1 Streptomyces sp. SID1328
TCTTCCAAACTAGCTACGCGGGTTCGATTCCCGTCGCCCGCTCCACACAGCGAAGGCCCAGGTAGGCAGTAAATTTACTGCCCCTGGGCCTTCTGTCGTTTCCCGAGCTGTTCAGCCCTTCGTGTCCCCCGCGTGCCCCTCCGGCCGAGGACGGCGCTTCAGAGCGTTCACGATCACCGCGTCCACCCCGTCAGCGATCTCACGCTCACGACGATCCGAAGTGTGCTGATAGATCAGCGCCGCACGAGTCGAGCTGTGGCCGAGGCGGGTCATCAGCTCACGGGTGCTGGCGTTCGTTTGGGACGCGAGCGTGTTCCCGGTGTGCCGAAGATCATGGAAGCGAACGCCTTTGACGCCTGCCGCCTCGCAAGCTTTGTGCCACAGCCCGTTGAAGTGATTCCGGCGGGGTGTGGCGCCTTTCGCCCCGACGAAGACCCGACCGTCGGCGCCGGCCTCCGCGAATTGCTTCATGTGCGCGGCGATGAGCGGCAGGATCGAGCGCGGAATGGCCACGGACCGCTTGCCCGCTTCGCTCTTGGGTGCCTTGTAGATCCGCTTTCCGCTGTTCAGTTCGGACACCGAGCCGCGCACCCGGATCATGCCCGCCTCCAAGTCCACGTCCCGCCGACGCAGTGCCACCAACTCGCCCCAGCGCAGGGCACAGAAGGCCCCGAGCAGCACCAGCGCGCGATAGCGAGGCTGCGAGGCCTCAGCGATGGCGAAGACGTCCACGACGGTGGCCGTCGGGCGCTCCGGAGTGGTCACCGTGCCGCCGTTCTTGATCTGGCACGGGTTGCGGCGGATCAGACCGTCCTCAACCGCCGTGCCCATGATCGTGCGGAGGAGCGAATAGGCCTTGGCGACCGTGGTCGGGCCGGTTCCCGCGTCCAGGCGTGCGCGGCGCCAGGTGCGGACGGCGGCCGGGGTGATGTCGGCAACGGCCAGGCGGCCGAAGGTGGGCACCAGATGCACGCGTACCAGGATCGCGTACAGCTCGGCCGTGCTGACCGCCAGCGGACGCTCATTCACCCAGGCCACCGCGTACTTCCCAAACGGCACTTTGGCCGCATCAGGGTCCCGCCAGTCACCCTGCCGCAGTTCCGTCTGCATGTCGGCCAGCCAGTCATCCGCCTCGCGCTTCGTACGGAACGTGTCCGGCGCAGGCCGCAACACCCCGTCGGGGCCGACGTATCGGGCCTGATAGCGGCCGGACGGCAACTTGCGGACGCGGCCGAACGGTCGACGCTTACCAGCCATCAGGCAGCCACCCCCCGACGGGCAACAGCGCGACCGCGCGGCTCGACCGTGTTGGCCCTGATGAAGTCACGTACGGCGCTCTCCGGGATGCGTACGTGTCGGCCGACCTTGACGTAGGTGATCCGCCGCTCCTCGATGAGGCGCCGGGGGAAACGCACGGTCGTGCCGAGCACCTCGGCCACCTGGTCAACGCTGAGGTACCGCTCATTCATGGTCGTGCGCTCCTTCCGAGGCGAGCTGTACGGGCAGTTCTTCGCGGGCGGTCTCGCGGTTGTGCTGGATGTCGCGGCGGATGTTGGCGGCGAGCCAGGATTCGCCGGGTGTGTGTCCGTGGCCGGCGTAGGCCCAGTGGGCGAGGGTCAGTGTGGTCGCCTCTTGGTCGTCGGGGTCGGGGAGGCCGAGGGCGGCGCGTTGCTGGGCGGCGCGGTAGTCGGCGCGGGTCTGGCGGAGTGCGCTGAGGGTGGTGGAGTAGCGGCGAGACTTGGTGGAGAAGTGGCCGCGGAAGCCGAGC
>NZ_WWKH01000536.1:0-4513 GCF_009865595.1 Streptomyces sp. SID1328
CGGACGGGCGGCGGCACACCGTCGGGTTCGATCCGCACTCACTGCTGGTGGACGGGCGGCGGCTGGTGGTGTGGTCGGGCGAGATGCACCCGTTCCGGCTGCCGAGCCCGTCGCTGTGGCGGGACGTGCTGCAGAAGATGCGGGCGCACGGCTTCAACGCGGTGAGCGTGTACGTCTCCTGGAACTACCACTCCCCCGCTCCCGGCCGCTTCGACTTCACCGGCGTCCGGGACCTGGACCTGTTCCTGCGCACGGCGGCCGAGACCGGGCTGTACGTCATCCTGCGCCCCGGCCCGTACATCAACGCCGAGGTCGACGGCGGAGGGTTCCCCGGCTGGCTGACGGTGACCAAGGGCACCGCGCGCACCGCCGACCCCACCTATCTGCGGCACGTGGACGCGTGGCTGACGCAGGTGAACCGGATCGCCCGCAGGCACCTGTACACCCGGGGCCGGGGCACGGTCCTGCTGTACCAACTGGAGAACGAGTACGACTCCCACGTCACCGAGCCGACCGGCCGGGCGTACATGTCCCACCTGTACAAGAAGGTGCGGGCGGACGGCATCGACGTACCCCTCTTCCACAACGACAAGGGCCGCAACGGCCACTGGACGCCGGGCTCCTTCGACACCGGTGGTGAGGAGGGCGGTTATCTGTACGGCTTCGACGGCTACCCCTCGCCCTCCCAGAACCCGCCGGACTGGGGGAAGTTCGGGAAGGGCGGGCCGACCGGGGGGTCCACCGCCTCTCCGGACACACCGGGGTTCGTCCCGGAGTTCGGCGGCGGCTGGTTCGATCCGTGGGGCGGGGCCTGGTTCGACGGCAAGGGGTACCCGGAGGCCCGGCGCACCCGTGACTCGGCGTACGAGCGCCGCTTCTACCTGACCAACCTCGCCAACGGCCTCACCCTGCACAACGTCTACATGACGTTCGGCGGCACCAGCTGGGGGTGGCTGCCCGCGCCGGTGGTCTACACGTCGTACGACTACGGCGCGGCCATCGACGAGGCCCGCAACGTCACCCCGAAGATGGCGCCGATGCACCAGCTCGGCCATCTCTTCCAGCGCGTACCGGACTTCGCACGGCTGGACCGGGCCGCGGACGTGACGGTGGCCGGGCTGAAGGTCTACCACCTGGCCAACCCGGACACCGGTGCGCACGTGTACGTCACCCGCAACGACGGCACCGAGCCGGTCACCGCCGAGCTGCCGGCGAACACCGGCAAGCTGCGCATCACCGTCCCCGCCCGCGACGCCCGCATGCTGGCGACCGGACTGCGCCTCGGCAAGCGGAAGATGCGGCACAGCACCGCCCAGCCCGTGATGAGCGTGACGGCCGGCGCGCGGGACGTCGCCGTGTTCGCGGGCCGCCGGGGGGACATGGCGGACCTGGTGCTGGACTGCCCGCGGGAGCCGAACGTCACCCGGCTGGACCCGGAGGCCGGCTGGGCGTACGAAGGCGGAGAGCTGCACGTCAGCGCCCCCCTCGGGGAGGCCGGACTGAGCCGGGTGCTGGTGACCGGCGGCGAGACCGAGACCCCGCTGGTGCTGCTCTTCGCGGACGACGACACCTCGATGCGGATCTTCCCGTACGACACCCCCGCCGGGACCCTGGTCGTGTACGGCCCCGCGCTGCTGCGCCACGCCGAGGTGCACGGCTCGGAGGTGCGGCTCACCGGCGACCTGGACGGCCAGTCGGTGATGGAGGTGTGGGGCCCGCGCGGCGTCGACACCCTGGTGTGGAACGGGCGCCAGGTGCCGACCCGGACCACCCTCTCCGGCAGCCTGATGACCACCGCCCCGCTGCCCGGTGTGCCCGAGGTCCGCCTCCCGGAGCTGACCGGATGGCGCATGCGCACCGAGAACCCGGAGGCCGGCCCGAGCTTCGACGACTCCGCGTGGCGCCGGGCGGACCGCACGACCTCGTACAGCACCACCCCCGTCCCCAAGGGCGGCCCGGTGCTGTTCGCGGACGACTACGGGTTCCACTACGGGGATGTCTGGTACCGGGGTACGTTCAGCGGGAGTACCGGGATCGAGTCGGTCTCGCTCGCCTACAGTTCCGGTACCCAGGGGCTGTTGATGGCCTGGCTGGACGGCGAGCCGCTGGGCACCCACCGGCTGCCGGTGCCGGACAAGGCGACCACCATCCGCAAGGGCACCTGGGAGGCGACGGCCACCTTCCCCGTCCGCCCGCAGCTGCGCTCCCCCGGCCGCCACGTGCTGTCGGTGCTGGTGCGGCGCATGCAGCACGACCAGGACGGCAAGGGGGACGACAGCCACAAGGCGGCACGCGGCCTGACCTCGGTGTCCTTCACGGGGGCGGCACCGAAGGTGTCCTGGCGGCTCCAGGGCGAGCGGGCCGTGGACCCGGTACGCGGCCCGCTGAACACCGGTGGCCTGTACGGGGAGCGGGAGGGCTGGCACCTGCCCGGCCTCCGCGACCGGGACTGGGAGCCGGTGACCTTCCCCAGACAGGAGCGGCGGCAGGGCGTCACCTGGTACCGCACCACCTTCCGGCTGTCGGTGCCGGGCGACGTGGACGCCTCCGTGGGGCTGCGGCTGGAGGACGATCCGTACCGGGCCTACCGGGCGCAGATCTTCCTCAACGGCTGGAACATGGGGCAGTACATCAACAACGTGGGTCCGCAGCACACCTTCGTGCTGCCGAACGGGATTCTGCGCACGCGTGGCACCAACACACTGGCGCTGGCGGTGCTGTCGGAGTTCACCACCCTGTCCGGACCCGGCAAGGTGGGCCTGACCCTGATGGGCGCGGCCGCGGGCGGTCTCCCGGTGACTCCGGTGCCCTCCCCCGGCCACTGAACGGTCGTACGCGCACGGGTGGTTCTCGGTTGAACCACACCCGCTGATCCGCATGACGTGGACACACCCGTGCGCGTACGCTCGGACGGTCCGGCGACGGCGCCGGGGCGAAGGAGGAGAGGGCGGCACATGGTCAGCGCGGACGCACGGGCGCGAGCGGCACGACTGGCCGCCCGACTGCGCCCCTCCCGTCCGCTCCGTACGATGCGCGCCCTGGCCAGGGACCTCGCGGCCGAAGTGGCCGAGTCGCCCCACCCGCCCACCGATGCGCGCGGCATCTGCCGTGCCCTGTGCGCGGCGATGAGCGCCCGGCGCGGCGGGCGGCCGGTGGAGCTGCGGTTCGAGCGCTTCCCGGACGAGATCGAGGTCACCGGGCTGTGGGTGGAGTTCCAGGACTTCGACCTGGTCATCGTGGAGGAGCGGGCCGAGGCCGTACAGCAACTCGTCATCCTCGGTCATGAGTTGTGGCACCTGTACGCCGGGCACCGGCACCATCCGTCCCTCGGCCCGGCCGCCCTGGCCCTCGCGGACGGGTCCGGCTGGGAGGGGGCCGCGCTGACGGTGGCCGCCCGTGACGGTTCCCGCGAGGCCGACGAGGCCGCCGCCGAGGACTTCGGCCACCGTCTGGCCACCCTGTTCCGCTCCCGCCTGGGACGCTCCGCCGAGCCCCTGGACCTCGTTCAGCGTTCCCTCGGCTATCGCGGCCGGGACGGGGCCGCGCGGTGAGCGCAGCGGTCATGGAGCCCGCCGCCACCCTGCGGGACTTCTCGATCTCCTTCTGGATTCCGACGGCGGTGCTGGGCATCGCGCTGGTGATCAAGCTGCCCACGATCATCCGGCTGTGGCGGGACCCGCTGCTGCGCGCGGTCGGCGGTCTGCTGCTGCTGGCCTGCGGGGTCTTCGTGTTCTGCTCGCCGTCCACCATCGCGCGGGTGAACCGGCTGACCGGGGTGTCCAACATCTCGGCGCCCTGGTGCTATTCGCTGCTCACCGCGTTCTGCGGCTCCTGTCTGCTGCTGATCATCACCTGGCGCAACGGCCCCGACCGCTCGGCGGTCACCCGGCGGGCCCGGCGCTGGGTGGTGTCGGTGTACAGCGGCGTGATCGCCGTGCTGTGGCTGCTGTTCCTGCTGGCCGACGTGCCGGTGGAGCGGCTGCGGGACCTGGACACCTACTACGCCACCACCCCGTTCATGCGCGAGGAGATCCTGCTCTACCTCTGCGCGCACGCCCTGGCCTGCATGGTCACCGCGCGGCTGCTGTGGAACTGGGTGCGCGCGGAGGGGCTGGACGCCTGGCTGCGCTGGGGGCTGAAGCTGCTCGGCGCGGGCTACGTGCTCAACCTGATCTTCGACGCGGTCAAGCTGGTCGCGGTCGGCGCCCGCTGGGCGGGCGGTGACCTGGACTGGCTGAGCACCGACCTCGCGCCGCCGATCGCCGCGCTGTCCGCCATCCTGATCGCGGTCGGCTTCATCCTGCCGCACGCCGGCCAGTACGCGAGCGACCGATGGCGGGTCCGCGTCGCCCACCGTCAACTACGCCCGCTGTACGTGCTGATGCGCACCTCCGCCGGCGAGGGCGTGCCCTTCGTGCTGCGGGCGACCCCGGAGCTGCGGCTGACCCGGCGCGAGACGTTCATCCGGGACGTGCTGCTGCCGCTGGCCCGGCACCTCGACACCGCCCTCGGC
>NZ_WWKH01000537.1:0-1560 GCF_009865595.1 Streptomyces sp. SID1328
GTCGATCCACCATGGCGAGCGATGCGCCGACCGCCCACGCATCCGACCTCGACTGGCTGCTGAGCGGCCTCGTGCAGCGCGTGCCGCACACCAGCAGCGCGGTGCTGCTGTCCTGCGACGGGCTGGTGAAGGCCGTGCACGGGCTGGACCAGGACAGCGCCGACCACATGGCCGCGCTCGCCTCCGGCCTGTACTCGCTGGGCCGCAGCGCGGGTGTCCGGTTCGGGGACGGCGGGGAGGTACGGCAGGTCGTGGTCGAGCTGGACTCCACCCTGCTGTTCGTCACCACCGCAGGCTCCGGCACCTGTCTCGCCGTGCTCGCCGGGCGTGAGGCCGACGCCGCCGTGCTCGGCTACGAGATGGCGATGCTGGTCAAGAGTGTCCGCCCGTACCTCGTCACCGCGCCCCGTCAGCCCGCCGCCGACCCGACGGCGATGAGGCCGTGAGCGTGACCGCCGTGGGCGACGGGCCCTGGCTCGACGACGCGGCCGGGCGGCTGGTGCGGCCGTTCACGGTCAGCAACGGCCGTACCGAACCCAGCGTCGCGCTGGACCTGATCTCCCAGGTGATGGCCACCGGAGTCCCCCCGCTCGGCTATCTCGGCCCCGAGCACGCGCAGGCGCTCGACCTGTCCCGCGCGCCCGTGTCGGTCGCCGAGGTGGCCGCGCACCTGAGGCTGCCGGCCGTGGTCACCAAAGTGCTGCTGTCGGACCTCGTCGACTGCGGGGCGCTGACCACCGGGCCCCCCGCGTTCCACCACCACCCCACTGACCGGTCTCTGCTGGAGGCAGTGCTCGATGGACTACGACGACAGCTCTGACCCGTACAGCTCCGACCCGTTCCCCACCGCGCTCAAGATCCTGGTGGCGGGCGGATTCGGGGTGGGCAAGACGACCTTCGTGGGCGCGGTCAGCGAGATCGCGCCGCTCAGCACGGAGGAACTGCTCACCACGGCCGGCGCGGCCACCGACAACCTGGACGGCATCGAGAACAAGGTCGAGACGACCGTCGCCATGGACTTCGGCCGGATCACCCTCGACCCCCGGCACGTCCTGTACCTGTTCGGCACGCCCGGCCAGGAACGGTTCTGGTTCATGTGGGACGAGCTGTCCGAGGGCGCCCTCGGCGCGGTCATCCTGGCCGACACCCGCCGTCTGGAGGAGTGCTTCGCCGCCGTCGACTTCTTCGAGGAACGCGGCGTCGCCTTCATCGTGGCCGTCAACGAGTTCGACGGCGCCTTCCGCTACGACCCCGACGAGGTACGTGCCGCACTCGACCTGAGCCCCGCCGTCCCGGTCGTCCCCTGCGACGCCCGTATCTCCAGTTCCGGCGTGCAGACCCTGCTCACCCTCGTACGCCACCTCCTCGCCCACGTCCCGGCGCCCGTGCCCGTGCACGGAGCCCCCGTCCAGGGAGCGCGGTCATGATGTACGAACCGGTCCGCCGGGTCCGGGGTCTGCTGCTCACGCCGGAGGACAAGGCGGCCCCGGCCCGCACCGCCCGGCTGCGCCGCCTCGGCCTCGGGGAGCGCGCCGAACCCGCGCTCGACGCCTTCGCCGA
>NZ_WWKH01000538.1:0-1344 GCF_009865595.1 Streptomyces sp. SID1328
GCCGTGCCCCGGCCGCGCCCGGCCGGGCCGGGGCCCGCCGTACCGGCCGAAGGGGCCGCCCCACCGCATCTCGCGTCCGCCGACGAACTCGGCGAGTCGCTGACCCGGCCCGACTGGTGGCGGGTGGCGGACGGGCCGTTCGGCGCGGCGGCCGCGGACTCGGTGCCGGGGTTCGTCGGCGGGGTGGAGATCCCGGAGATGCTGCGGCGTCCCCCGAAGGAGCCCGGGCAAGAGGCGGAGGTGAAGCCGAAGGAGGTCGTGGCGGAGCCCGTCGAGGTGGTCCCGCGCTCCCGGTTCCGGCGGTTCGTCCCGCTCCCCACGTCCGGCTGGACCAACCCGCTCCTGCTGCTGGGCGCCGCCGCGCTGCTGGCCGGGGCGGTGCTCGGCAACTGGTACGCGCTGCTCCTCGGCTGGCTCATCGCCTACGGCTCCCGACGGCTGACCCCGGCCGAGACCAAGTGGGCGGTGCTGGTGCTGCCCGCGCTCGCCCTCGCAGCCGGGGTGGCCTACCTGTGGGGGCGCAACACCGGGCACTGGGGGACGCCGGTGGCCGAGGGGCACATGGGCGACGCGCTGGCCGGGACCTGGCCGTGGGTGGTGCGGGGGGCGGCGGTGAGTTCGGCGCTGTTCCTGCTCTGGCGGTCGCAGCGGAGGCGGTAGCGGGACCCGGGCCGTCCCTCCGCGACCCCGGCCGGGCACAATGGCGGCCATGCCTGCCGTGTCCCCTGCGTATGCGCCCACCGTCGGTTTCGACCTCGACATGACGCTCATCGACAGCAGGCCCGGCATCCGGGCCTGCTACCTCGCGCTGTCGGAGCGGACCGGGGTGTACGTGGACGCCGACCTCGCGGTGACGCGCCTCGGCCCTCCGCTCGCGGAGGAGCTGGTGAACTGGTTCCCGGCCGCCGACGTCCCCGCCGTGGCCGACCTGTACCGGTCGATGTACCCCGAGTACGCCATCGCCCCCACCCTCGCCCTGACCGGCGCCCGCGAGGCCGTCGCCGCCGTCCGCGCCGCCGGGGGCCGCACCCTGGTGGTCACCGCCAAGTACGAGCCCAACGCCAAGCTCCACCTCGCCCACCTCGGCATCGAACCCGATGTCGTGGTCGGCGACCTCTGGGCCGAGGACAAGGCCCGGGCCCTCCGCGAACACGGCGCGCACATCTACGTGGGCGACCACACCGGCGACATCCGGGGAGCCCGCGCCGCGGAGGCCCTCTCGGTGGCGGTGGCGACGGGCCCGTGCAGCGCGGAGGAACTCCGCGAAGCGGGCGCCGACGTGGTCCTCCCGGACCTCACGGCCTTCCCCACCTGGCTGGACACCCACATAACGGCGGCCTAGCC
>NZ_WWKH01000539.1:0-898 GCF_009865595.1 Streptomyces sp. SID1328
AACTGGTTGATCACCAACTTCGTGGACAACACCCCAGGGGTGTCGCACACGGTGGTGGTCTCCGCCGACGGCCTTCTGCTGGCGATGTCCGAAGGCTTCCCGAGGGACCGCGCCGACCAGTTGGCGGCCGTCGCGTCCGGCCTGACCTCTCTCACGGCCGGGGCGTCCCGGATCTTCGAGGGTGGCAGCGTGGCGCAGACCGTCGTCGAGATGGAACGCGGCTTTCTGTTCCTCATGTCCGTCTCGGACGGGTCGTCCCTCGCGGTCCTCGCGCACCCCGAGTGCGACATCGGCCTCGTGGGCTACGAGATGACCCTGCTCGTCGACCGCGCGGGTGCGGTACTCACCCCGGACCTGCGCGCCGAACTACAAGGCAGTCTGCTCCACTGACCCACCCCGGCACCACCCAGCACACGAAACAACCGTCCGGCCGCCACAATCCCCCCACCGGCCCCGTCAGACGGCACGACTGACCAACTTGCTGTCCCGCCCGGAGGATTCATGACCCCGCCCAACGCCTCTCATGATCCGTACGCGGAACCGTACGGCGATGAGGGCGACCAGCCACTGGTACGTCCTTACGCGATGACCGGTGGCCGGACCCGGCCGCGCTACCAGCTCGCCATCGAGGCGCTGATCAGCACCACGGCCGACCCGGCAGCGCTGATGGGAATGCTCCCTGAGCACCAGCGCATCTGCCACCTCTGCCGGGAGGTCAAGTCGGTCGCGGAGGTCTCCGCGCTCCTGGCCATGCCCCTGGGCGTGGCCCGCATTCTGGTGGCCGACCTCGCCGAGGCCGGCATGGTCGCCGTTCACCAGCCGGGCGGCGACGAGAACAACGGCGGCGCTCCCGATGTGACGCTGCTCGAAAGGGTGCTCAGTGGACTTCGCAAGCTCT
>NZ_WWKH01000540.1:0-805 GCF_009865595.1 Streptomyces sp. SID1328
GGGGCTGGCCGCCTGCTGGCGGGTGGCCGTGGACCAGGGCGCGGGCCTGGCGGCCGGCCTCGACCGGCTGGAGGGCGCCCTGCGCGCGGAGCGGGACCAACGCGCCGACCTGCGCGCCCAGTTGTCCGGTGCTCGTGCCACGGCTCTGCTGCTGGCGGTGCTGCCCCTGTTCGGGCTGCTGCTGGGCGCGGCCATGGGCGCCGATCCCCTCCGGGTGCTGCTGCACAGTGGGGCCGGGCTGGGCTGTCTGGTGGCGGGAGCGGTGTTCGAGGGCGCCGGCATCTGGTGGGCGGCTCGGATCGTGCGGGGAGCTGAGGCGGCATGAGCGGGGAGTTCGTCCACAGCCTGGGGGTGGCGGTGGGGATGGCCGCCGCCCTCGGCTGGGCGGGCCGCCGGCTGGAGCTGGTGCGGCAACGGCGCCGGGCGCGGCGGAGGGTGGCGGAACTGCTGGCCGTGGAGCCGCCCGCGGCCGGTCGTTCTCCGGCGGTCGCCGACGCGGCCCGGAAGTGGCTGCCGGTGGCCGGAGTCGGGTGCGGGGCATGGGCGGTGGTCGGCGGGATCTTCGGGGCGCTGGTGGCGATCGGGGCCGGTGCGGCGCTGTGGCGGTGGCAGCAGCGCCGGGCGGCGGCGCGGCCTGCGACAGAGCTGGACACGGTTGCGGCGGCTCGCCAACTTCCCCTCGCCGCCGAACTGCTGGCCGCCTGCATCGAGGCCGGGGCGGGGCCCGTGGTCGCCGCCCAGGCAGTCGGGGAGGCGCTCGGGGGCCCGGTCGGTGACGCGCTGGCGCGGGGTGCCGCGGAGGCCC
>NZ_WWKH01000541.1:0-5254 GCF_009865595.1 Streptomyces sp. SID1328
GCCGGCGGGGGCGAAGCGGGCGAGGACCACCAGGGCGCCGCCGCCGCGCGCGAGCGCCTCGCCGAGACGTTCCTGCGCGTTGGTCAGCCGCCGGGAGCGGGCGATGGCGCGGTCCAGCCGCTCACCGCCGCGCCAGGCCAGCCGGTACGCGACCAGGTCGCCCAGCACGGAGGCCGTCGTCGCCAGCAGGATCAGTACCAGGATGTCCGGCACGTCGTGCGGGACCCGCCCCGCCGCCGCACCCGTACCGGCGGCCGCCGCGGTGGCCGCCGCGATGACCAGGACGCCGCTCGGCAGCACCGGCAGGAAGACGTCGAGCAGGACCGAGACGGCCACCACGGCATAGATCCATGGACCGGCCGCCAGTGACCCCACGCTCTCCAGCACGATTACTCCCCGTCGTTCCCCCGATTACAGCCGTACAGCGTACGCCTGACCGGTGACAGGAGGTTCATGGGGGGATCAAGTGATCATCACAACATGTTCACGGCGGTCGAGCCGAAACGCCCCGTACGTTGCCATTCACCCGTGCGGCGCGCCCACGGGGCGGCCGGGGCCCCTCTCCCGTACCAACGTGTGGGGGACTCGCACGGTGACGGAAAAGGCCGCCGCCGGTGGCGGCGGGACGAACCTCGTCCCGCCCCCTTCCGTGGCCCGGCCTCAGGCCGCTATCGGCTCCCGCGCCCGCTCCCCCTCCGGTGAGGCGACCCGCCGGGAGGCCAGCAGCCGGTCCAGGCCGAACGCTCCCGACCCCGTGAAGATCAGCAGGAAGAAGGTCCAGCAGAACAGCACGGACAGTTCGCCGCCGTTCTGGATGGGCCAGAGGGCCGCCTGCTGATGGACGTCGAAGTAGGCGAAGGCCATGGAGCCGGAGGCGAGGAGGGCGGCGCCGCGGGTGCCGAGGCCCAGGAGGACCAGGGCACCGGCGACCAGCTGGATGAGCGCCGCATACCAGCCGGGCCAGCTGCCGGCGGCGATCGTGCCGCCGTGGGTGCCCGCCGCGCCGCCGAGGACGCCGAAGAGCGAAGCGGCGCCGTGCACGGTGAACAGCAGGCCGATGACGATGCGGAAGAGCCCGAGCGCGTACGGCTGGGCGGCGTTGAGACGTGCGGACATGGGGGGAGGTCTCCTCTTTCGTGGGAGGGCCCAGGTTAGGTATGCCTCACTCATACTTGCAAGTTCAACATTCAGCCATGACCGGAAACGGCGACGGCCCGCCCGGGCCGGTGAGGCCAGGACGAGCCGTGGACGTGGAGACGCGGGGGTGGGTTGCCGTCAGCAGCCCGACAGGTAGTTCGTCAGCGCGCTCTTCTCCGCCGAGTCCACCGAGAGGTTGTAGTAGTACTTCACCTGCACCCAGGCCCGGACATAGGTGCACCGGTACGACGTGAGGCTCGGCATCCAGGTCGCCGGGTCCTGGTCGCCCTCGGCCTGGTTCACGTTGTCCGTGACCGCGAGGAGCTGCGGCCGGGTGACGTCGTTGGCGAAGCCCTGCCGCTGCGCCGTCGTCCACTTGCTCGCGCCGGAGTCCCACGCCTCGGCCAGCGGGACGAGGTGGTCGATGTCCACGTCGGAGGCCGCGCTCCAGGTGGCGCCGTCGTACGGGGAGTACCAGCTGCCGCCGGTCGCCACGCAGGCGGAGTCGGTCGTGACGTTCGTACCGTCCCGCTTGAGTATGTACTCGCGGGTGTTGCAGGTGCCGCTGATCGTGATCCAGGTCGGGAACAGGTCCCGGCTGTAGCCGGTGCGGTTCTCGGTGGCCACGGTGAGCTGCGAGAGGTAGCTCCGGGCGGTGGCTCCGCTGACCGGAGTGGGCAGGGCGGCCGAGGCGGTCGGCGAGTTGAGCAGTGCGGCGGAGGCGAGCAGACCGGTGGCCGCGGCGACGACACCGAGCCGTCGACGCGCGTAGAACCGGGACGAGCGGGACATGCGGAACATACGAACTCCCTTGTGGGGTAGGAGTGTTGGGGCGCGGGCAGGGGAATGCTCGCCAGGTGGCGTTGCGGTGGGGTGAGCGCCCGGTAAGAAGCTAGTGACGCGTCCATGACACGACAAGGTTCAGGACGGAACTTTCACGTCCCGTACCATGGGCGGTGCAGAAGGGGAGTAGCTCTTCGCCGGACCGTCGACATACTGCTCAGCGAGCCTGAGCCGGCGCCCGGAGGCGGAATCCCGTGGGACCCGCCAGCGAGACCTTCGGCAAGCAGTGCACGCCCGTGCCCTCAAGGTGCGGGTGCCCGATGTGCTGCCGTGCCGAGGTGTCTCACGCGTGAAACGCGCACTCTCGGCGGGGCGGCCCCGACCGATTGAGGAACCTTGATCAGCATTACCGTGACGGCGCTCGTCTTCGGCGTCATCTTCCTCGCCGAACTGCCGGACAAGACCGCGCTCGCCGGCCTCGTCCTCGGCGCCCGTTACCGCGCGTCGTACGTCTTCGCCGGCGTCGCCGCGGCCTTCCTGGTGCATGTCGTGCTCGCCGTCGCGGCGGGCAGCGTGCTGACCCTGCTCCCGCAGCAGATCGTGCACGCCCTCACCGGCGTCCTCTTCCTCGGCGGCGCGGCCGTGCTGCTGCTGAAGAAGGACGAGGGCGAGGAGGAGATCAAGAAGCCCGCCGACCAGTCCTTCTGGAAGGTCGCCGGTACGGGCTTCATGCTCATCCTGGTCGCCGAGTTCGGTGACCTCACCCAGATCATGACCGCCAACCTCGCCGCCCGCTACGACGACCCGCTCTCCGTCGGCCTCGGCGCGGTGCTCGGCCTGTGGGCGGTGGCCGGCCTCGGCATCGTCGGCGGAAAGGCCCTGATGAAGCGGGTGCCCCTGCGGCTGATCACCCAGATCGCGGCCCTGCTGATGATCGGCCTCGGCGTGTGGAGCCTGTACGAGGCGATCGCGGGCTAGCGCCTGTTCGGGGGCCGTCGGCCGGTGGGCGGGTGTGCGGGGCCGGCTGAGCCCCACATCCGAGACGCCCCCCGCCGGCCGGCCCCCGCGCCCCGCCGCAGGCCCTCGGGGGAGGCGTGGTGGCGGGATGCCGTCCGCGTTTTGTACCGTGGAGGAACAAAGTGGCTCCCGCCCGCTTCCCCTGACCGGCGGGCGGGGCCGCCTTGTCCCCGACAGGACCCCCCGCCGGACGTCCTGTCCCCACAGGGCCCCCTCGACCGGGGCCCTCGCGTCTTTTGGAGCTGCCGATGGCCACCGAGCCCGCCGTTCTCACCGCCCGCGCCCTCCTGCTCGACATGGACGGCACCCTCGTCAACTCCGACGCCGTGGTCGAGCGCATCTGGCGCCGCTGGGCCGCCGCCCAGGGGCTCGACGGCGACGAGGTGATGAGCGTCGTGCACGGCAGGCAGGGCCACGCCTCCATGGCGCTGCTGCTGCCCGAGCGCCCCGTCGAGGAGAACCTCGCGGACAACGCCCGCATGCTCGCCGAGGAGACCGCCGACATGGACGGTGTGGTCGAGGTCCCCGGCGCGACCGCCTTCCTCGCCGCCCTCGCCGGCGCCCCGCACGCCCTGGTCACCTCCGCCGACGTGGCCCTCTCCACCGCCCGCATGGCCGCCGCCGGCCTCCCCCTCCCCGAGGTCCGCGTCACCGCCGAGTCGGTCGGCGCCAGCAAGCCCGACCCCGAGGGCTTCCTCAAGGGCGCCGCGGAACTCGGCGTCGACCCCGCCGACTGCGTGGTCTTCGAGGACTCCGGCGCGGGCATCGCGGCGGGCCGCGCGGCGGGCATGCGTGTGGTGGGCGTCGGCCCGCGCGCCGGGCAGCACGGGCCGGACGCGCTGGTGAAGGACCTCACCGAGCTGCGCGTGGAGCCGCAGGAGGACGGCACGATCCGCCTCCTCATCGGCTGACCGCCCGCGCAAGCCCGGGCCCGCCACCCCCGTCCTCGACAGGCCGGAGCCCCCTCGACCGCCGAACATGGGAGCAGGCAACCGAGGGCTGGGAGGTCTTCATGGCCTTGGACACGCATGGCGCCGCCGAAGAGGTGCGCCGGGGTGAGCACGTCAGCGGGAATGTCCTCGTCTCCATCGGGGCCCTGCTGCTCGGGCTGTTGCTGGCCGCGCTGGACCAGACGATCGTGTCGACGGCGCTGCCGACCATCGTGAGCGATCTGGGCGGGCTGGAGCATCTGTCCTGGGTCGTCACGGCGTATCTGCTGGCCTCGACCGCGGCGACTCCGTTGTGGGGGAAGCTCGGGGACCAGTACGGGCGGAAGCGGTTGTTCCAGTTCGCCGTCGTGATCTTTCTGATCGGGTCCGCGCTGTGCGGGACGGCGCAGAACATGCCGCAGCTCATCGGGTTCCGGGCGCTTCAAGGGCTCGGCGGCGGCGGGCTGCTGGTGCTGTCGATGGCGATCGTCGGCGACATCGTCCCGCCCCGTGAGCGTGGCCGGTACCAGGGACTCTTCGGGGCCGTGTTCGGTGCGACCAGCGTGCTCGGGCCGCTGCTCGGCGGCCTGTTCACCGAGCACTTGGGCTGGCGCTGGGTGTTCTACGTCAACCTGCCCATCGGGATCGTGGCGCTCGTCGTCATCGCCACCGCCCTGCACATCCCGCGCCGTACCTCCCGGCACACCATCGACTACCTCGGCACCCTGCTGATCGCCTCCGTCGCCACCTGTCTGGTGCTGGTCGCCTCACTCGGCGGGACGACCTGGCCCTGGGCGTCCGCCCAGATCATCGGGCTCGCCGTACTCGGCGTACTGCTCGCGGTCGCCTTCGTCGCCGTGGAGCGGCGCGCCGCCGAGCCGGTGCTGCCGCTGAAGCTGTTCGGCATCCGCACCTTCACCCTCGCCGCCCTCATCAGCTTCATCGTCGGCTTCGCCATGTTCGGCGCGATGACCTACCTGCCGACCTTCCTCCAGATCGTGCACGGCATCTCGCCCACCATGTCCGGCGTGCACATGCTGCCGATGGTGGCCGGACTGCTGCTGACCTCCACCGTCTCCGGGCAGATCGTCAGCCGCACCGGCCGCTGGAAGGTGTTCCCGGTGGCGGGCACCGCCGTCACCGCCCTCGGGCTGCTCCTGCTGCACCAGCTCGACGAACACAGCTCCACGCTGGAGATGAGCCTGTACTTCTTCGTCTTCGGTCTCGGACTCGGTCTCGTCCTCCAGGTGCTCATCCTCATCGTGCAGAACGCGGTGTCCTACCAGGACCTCGGCGTCGCCACCTCCGGCGCCACCTTCTTCCGGTCCATCGGTGCCTCCTTCGGCGTCGCCATATTCGGCTCCGTCTTCTCGGGCCGCCTCGGCGAC
>NZ_WWKH01000542.1:0-792 GCF_009865595.1 Streptomyces sp. SID1328
GTCCGGGCTGCACGCCGAGCAGCAGCCCAAGGCACGGGTCGCGCCCCCGCCGGAGGAGGCGCCCGCGGGCGGCACCCGCACCGTGGACGCCGGACAACTGCTGCCCGGCGACGTGATCGAGCTGAAGGGCGACGACGTGGTCCCCGCCGACGCCCGGCTGCTCCGGCAGGACGGCCTGGAGGTGGACGAGTCCGCGCTGACCGGCGAGTCCCTGCCCGTGCACAAGCACGTCGGGGCCACCCCGCACGCGGCCGTCGCCGACCGGCGCTGCATGGTCTTCGAGGGCACCACCGTTGTCGCCGGCACCGCGCAGGCCGTCGTCGTCGACATCGGCGAGCGCACCGAGGCCGCCCGCGCCGTCCACCTCGCCGCCCGCACGCCCCCGGCGGCCGGGGTGCAGGCCCGGCTCCAGGAACTCACCCGCAAGGCGCTGCCGTTGACGCTGGCGGGCGGTGCGGCCGTGACCGGGCTCGCCCTGCTGCGCGGCACCCCGGTGCGCGATGCGGTCAGCGGTGGCGTGGCCGTCGCGGTCGCCGCCGTGCCCGAGGGGCTGCCGCTGGTCGCCACCGTCGCCCAGCTCGCCGCGGCCCGGAGGCTGAGCCGCGACGGCGTCCTGGTCCGCACCCCGCGCACCCTGGAGGCGCTGGGCCGGGTCGACACCTTCTGCTTCGACAAGACCGGCACCCTCACCGAGAACCGGCTCCGGGTCGTCCGGGTCTCCGACGCCGAGGGCACCGAGTGGGCGGCCGGTGACGCGGGCGAGCCGGGCCCCGCCGCGACCCTGCGCCGCGC
>NZ_WWKH01000543.1:0-472 GCF_009865595.1 Streptomyces sp. SID1328
CGCACCGGGCCGGTGTCCTATTCCACGAGGCGCAGCGAGCGGCGGGCCGGGGCCGCGCGCAGTTCCTCTGCGGCCACCGGCGCCCCCGTGTCCGCGTCGACGTAACTGACGCGGATCACCGGGTCGCCGGACGTGTCGCGGCCGACGGTGGCGTCCAGGGCGAACAGGACCGCCACCGGGCGGGCCGCCTCGCCCTCGCCGTGGACGCCGGAGTAGTGCAGGATGCGCCAGCCGTCGCTCTCCCAGTGGTCCAGCAGCGCGGAGCGCACCACGGGTGCCGTGGTGTGCCAGGCCAGGGAGTTCTCCAGCAGTTCGACGCTGGCGGCCACCGGGACCTGCCGCGCCCCGCCCCGGCCGGTCAGCGGGTGGCCGAACACGCGCAGCCGGGTGCGGCGCAGGGGCAGCAGCAGCCGGCGGTCCAGGTCCGCCGAGAGGGCGAACAGGACCAGCGCGCCCACGGCCAGCACGGCGG
>NZ_WWKH01000006.1:0-5871 GCF_009865595.1 Streptomyces sp. SID1328
GCCGACGCCGCGTCGGCGCGCGCGGAGGCCTCGCTGGCCGGCGTGGACTCGGTGCGTACGGCGGGGTTCGCCTACGCCACGGCCCAGGCGGCCACGGCGGCCCGGGACGCGGCCGCGCAGGTCATCGAGCCGGCGAACGACGCGATCGAACTCGGTACCCCGTACAAGGAGACCGACTCCTCCGCGGGTCTGGCCGTGCTCACGGGACAGGCCGCGAAGACGGCCGCCGAGCAGCAGGCCGCGGTGGCGGACGCCAAGGCGGTGCAGGCCGCGAAGGCCGCGGTCGAGGCGAAGGAACTGGCGGCCAGGGCCGGCGCGGACGCCAAGGCGGCGGCCGAGGCGGCGGCGGAGGCGGCGGACTGGGCGGCGAAGGCCACCAAGTCCTCGCAGCAGGCGCAGGCTTCGGCGAGTGCCGCCACCGCTTCGGCGAAGGCCGCGCAGAAGTCCGAGACGAACACGGTCGAGTACAACAGGCAGGCGACGGAGGACGCCGCCGCGGCGCAGACCGCCGCCACCACGGCCGGGGGCTACGCGGACGAGGCCGACGCCTCCGCCACGGACGCCGAGAAGGACGCGGCGTCCGCCCGCAGCGCGGCCACCGAGGCCGAGGGCGACGCGAGCACGGCGCGCGGTGTCGCGGACCAGGCGGAGAGGGACGCGACGACCGCCGAGGCGGCCGCGGCACACGCCCGGGATCTCGCGGTCGAGACGGCCCAGATCGCCATCCGTACGCAGGACGCCCTGCGGGACGAGTGGGAGGAGCGGCAGCGGACCGCCGACGGCGGCGTGGGCGTGGACGGCGTGGTGATGCGTCCCAGCGACGACACGCTCGTCGACATCGACCCGCTGAGCGACTGCGTCGGCACGCACACCGGGGCCGACATCGGTTGCGAGATCGATCTCGCGTACCACGTCTACGGCACGATGGACTTCTATCTCGAGACGTGTTCGCGGCCGGGTGTCTCACGGGCGGACTGCGGAAGCGGTATCAAGCGTGACTACCTGATGAGCGCTCCCTTGGACGTCCGGTTCAAGGAGATGAAGGTCCACGTCGACGGCGTCCAGCTCACCGCTTCCGTGCTGAAGGCCCTGGCGCTGGCTGCGGTGAAGGACATCATCGACTGCAGCCACGGAAAGCTCAGCGGCTGCCTGTGGCTGGCCGGCAGCATCATCGTTCCCAAGGCCCTCATGGCGGCGGCCGAGGCGGCGTCCGCAATGCGTCTGGCCATCGTGAACGGCGGTCGGCTGACCGAGGCGATCTGGGGGCTGCGCGGAGCGGGGCTCACCCCCTCGGCCCTCGCCAGTCTGGAACGGGCGGCCGGCGAGGCTCTGGCCGGCCGGTGCTTCGTGGCGGGGACGAAGGTCGCCACCGAGAGCGGCCCGAAGCCCATCGAGAAGATCAGGGTCGGTGACCGGGTCTGGTCCACCGATCCCGCGACCGGTACGAAGTCCCTGCAACGGGTCCTCGAGCTGTTCGACCGCACCGTGGACCGAGTGGTCAGCGTCCGGACAGCCGGGGGCAGTGTCGAGGCCACCGAGTCCCACCGGTTCTGGGTGCAGCAGCGCGGCTGGGTCGAGGCGCGCGATCTGCGGGCCGGCGACGCGTTGCGCACGGAGAGCGGCGCCGCCGACGAGGTGACCGGTACCTCGCTCGTGAAGGGGAAGACGCGTGTCTTCAACTTCGAGGTGGACAACGCTCACACGTACTACGTGTACGCGGGTTCGACACCTGTGCTCGTCCACAACGAGTGCGGCCCCGAGCTCATGCTCAAGGACCTCGTCCAGCCGGGCGACCACATCGTCCTCGGGATCTACCCGATGAGCGACGAGCTGGCCGCGAGCATCGGTGGCAAGACCTTCAACAACCCGGTTTTCGGGAAGCTGATGGAGTGGGCGGGAGGCAGACCTGCCTGGATGGCCGGAGCCGAGGAGGCGATGAGTAACTCGGAGGTCAGACTCTCGGTGTCGCTGGACGGAGTGGAAGGCGCGGAGAGCCCCGCGCAGGCTCTCGACATGCTTGTCGAGAAGGGCATGCCCCTGGTGGGCCCGGACTGGGTTCCAGCCACGCAGTCCAAGAACGGGACTGCCTGGGAGATGGCGACTCTGCGGGTCAAAATACTCACGGGAGGGCGCCAGTGGTCGTCCGTCGACTGGTACTGGAAGGGCGCTAAAGTCACCGACATGCCTGTCCCGCCATGGGGTCAATGATGCGGAACGAGAGGAGAACCGGAGTCATGCCCGACTTCGTCCGTACCGGCCGTCTCTTCCGAGTCACCGGCTTCGATCCTTCGCACCGTCAGCTGATGCTGAGGAGCGAGGCGCTCGCCATGGATGAGACCACCACGCGCGTGGAGGTGTACATCGGCCATGTGAGGCTGATGCTCCTCAGGCCGTACTACCGCGACGGCCTGCACATCAGGCGGGCCACCGAGGCGGAGTTCGCCGAGCTGAGCGAGCGGCACGGCTTGTCGGCCGATGACGCGCAGTGGACGTGGATCATCGCGGACGACGGCAGCTTCGTGGTCGGGGGTGCGCCCAGCTGGCGTGAGGCGGAGTACTCCGTGATGGACAGGGAGTCGCTGTTCGACTTCTCGAAGTCGTGGCCGCCGCCGTACCCGGCCGAGTGGGGGACCGTGGGATGAGCGTGCCGTCCCGGCGCCGAGGCGCGGGGACGGTATGCGGGGCCGTCGGGCGATTCGTCGCCCGGCGGCCCCTGTCCGGGTGGCGGACCTGTCGGGCGGGGGGCCGCGGGGGGCGGATACGGTGGTGGGACCATGAGCGCTTCGCAGATCGTCGCTTCGCGGACCGGTGAGGTCCCCACTCTTCTCGTCAAGGTGTTCGGGAAGGACCGGCCCGGCATCACGGCCGGGCTGTTCGACACCCTGGCCGCCTTCCAGGTCGACGTGGTCGACATCGAGCAGGTCGTGACGCGGGGCCGGCTGGTGCTGTGCGCGCTGGTCACGCAGCCCGCGGAGGGGCTGGAGGGCGACCTCCGGTCGACGGTCCACAGCTGGGCCGAGTCGATGAAGATGCAGGCCGAGATCATCTCCGGCCATGGCGACAACCGCCCGCGCGGTGTCGGCCGCTCCCTGGTGACGGTGCTCGGGCACCCCCTGACCGCCGAGTCGACGGCGGCCATAGCGGCGCGGATCGCCCAGGCCGGCGGCAACATCGACCGTATCTTCCGGCTCGCCAAGTATCCGGTGACGGCCGTGGAGTTCGCGGTGTCCGGCGTGGCGACGGAAACCCTGCGCAGCGCGCTGGCCGCGAGCGCCTCCGCACTCGGTGTCGACATCGCCGTGGTCTCGGCGGGCCTGCACCGGCGGGCGCAGCGGCTCGTGGTGATGGACGTGGACTCGACCCTCATCCAGGACGAGGTCATCGAGCTGTTCGCCGCGCACGCCGGCTGTGAGGCGGAGGTCGCCGCGGTGACCGAGGCGGCGATGCGCGGGGAGCTGGACTTCGAGCAGTCCCTGCACGCGCGGGTGGCCCTGCTGAAGGGGCTGGACGCCTCCGTGGTGGACAAGGTCCGCGAGGAGGTCCGGCTGACGCCGGGCGCGCGGACGCTGATCCGTACGCTGAAGCGGCTCGGCTATCAGGTCGGGGTGGTGTCCGGTGGCTTCACGCAGGTCACGGACGCGCTGCAGGACCGGCTGGGCCTGGACTTCGCGCACGCCAACACGCTGGAGATCGCGGACGGGAAGCTGACCGGCCGGGTCACCGGTGAGGTCGTGGACCGGGCGGGCAAGGCGCGGCTGCTGCGCCGGTTCGCCGCCGAGGCGGGGGTGCCGCTGTCACAGACGGTGGCGATCGGTGACGGCGCCAATGACCTGGACATGCTGAACGCGGCCGGTCTGGGCGTGGCCTTCAACGCCAAGCCGGTGGTCCGGGAGGCCGCGCACACCGCGGTGAACTTCCCCTTCCTGGACACCGTGCTCTATCTGCTGGGCGTCAGCCGGGAAGAGGTCGAGGCGGCGCAGACGCACGACGAGGACTGAGCCGGATACGCATCGGGCCCGGAACCGCCTCGGTTCCGGGCCCCGCGCGTGTCCGCTCAGGTCACTCCGAGGGCGCCCAGTAGTCCGCCAGCGTCGCCTTGCCCGGCTCCAGGTCCTTCCAGTCGCCGTCGAAGGTCAGCACGGCGAAGGCGGAGGTGGGGAAGCCGCGGCGGTTCATCCGCTCGCGGGGGTCGTCCTCCGCGGTTCCGGCGAGGATCTCGACCAGGTTGTGCACGCCGGGGTTGTGGCCGATGAGGATCGCGTTGCGCACGTCGTCCGGGGTCTCGTTCAGCACGGCGATCAGCTCGCCGGGCGAGGCGTTGTAGACCCGGTCCTCATAGACCGTTTTCGGCCGGTGATCCAGCTCGGGCACCGCGAGTTTCCATGTCTCGCGGGTGCGTACCGCGGTGGAGCAGACGGCCAGATCGAAGGAGATTCCGGTATCGGCGAGCCTGCTGCCGGCGACGGGGGCGTCCGTGCGGCCCCGGTCGGCGAGGGGGCGCTCATGGTCGGAAACCTGGGGCCAGTCGGCTTTCGCATGGCGGAAGATGACGATCCTGCGGGGTTCAGCGACGCTCATGTCACCCAGCTTCGCATGAAACAGGCCACCTGGCGCAGGGAGTTGACATGCGGATTCACCGGTGGGCGGGGGGCCGGTCCTCAGTGCGCGAGGAGCTGCCGGGCGCGCTCGAGCATGTGCGCGAGCGCGGGGTCGCCGCTCGCCGCGTGCGCGTCGGAGGGGTTCATGAGGAGCAGCAGCAGCGCGACGAACGCGAGTACCGGCAGGGCCAGCGCCCACCAGGGCAGCCGGGCACCGGCACCGGCGGGGTGGGGCCGGGTATGGGCGGGTACCGGCATGATCGCCTCCGTCGCTCGTCGGACCGTACGGGAATCCCTCTCCCGTACCCCTCGAAGCTACGCGGTCACCGGCCGTCAACCCATCCGGGCTTCCACCCACTTGACCCTGATCCCCGCCCCCTAGGGGATGGTGGGGAAAACCCCCGCCACACCGCCCCAGGGCGCGATCAGGAGGGGGCGAGCAGCATCGCGACGATGCCGATGACGATGAAGATGGCGAAGAACGAGCCGAAGACGATCAGCATCTTCTTCTGGCCGTTCTGGGGGTTCGGGTCGAGCACTGGCTGCATGCGGCCAGTCTCCCACTCTCCCCGGGGCCGGAGAGCGCCGCCCCCGGCTTCAGTGCGCCTCGTCCTCCACGATCCGGTCGCGGCCGGCGAGGAACCCGACCGCCATCTGCGGCAGCATCAGCGCCGCCATGAGCGCGATCGGCACGCCCCAGCCACCGCTGCGCTGGTACAGCACGCCGACCAGCAGCGGGCCGGGGATGGAGAGCAGATACCCGGTGCTCTGGGCGAACGCGGACAGCTGGGCCACGCCCGGCCCGGTGCGGGCCCGCATGCCGACCATGGTGAGCGCGAGCGGGAAGGCGCAGTTGGCCACGCCCAGCAGCACCGCCCAGGCCCAGGCTCCGGCGGCGGGCGCGAGGTACAGCCCGGCGTAGCCGGCGAGGCCGCAGGCGCCGAGGACCAGCACGATGGGCCCCTGGTGGGGCAGCCGGCTCGCCACGCGCGGGATGACGAAGGCCAGCGGGACGCCCATCACCATGGTGACCGCGAGGAGCACGCCCGCCGTACCGGCCGGGACCCCGGCGTCGCGGAAGATCTGCGGCATCCACCCCATGGTGATGTAGGCGGCGGTGGCCTGGAGGCCGAAGAAGACGGCGAGCGCCCAGGCGGTGCGGCTGCGGGCGATGCGCAGCCGGGGGCCCGCCTCCGCGCCCGGCACCGGTACCGGCGCGGGCACCCGCTCGCGGACCAGGGGCAGCCAGGGCAGCACGGCGATGCCCGCGAGG
>NZ_WWKH01000055.1:0-12686 GCF_009865595.1 Streptomyces sp. SID1328
CCGCCGTCCCTCCGCCGGCCGGCGGCCCCCGGTCAAGCCCGCCCTGCGGCTCGGCAGCCCCCGGCCCCGGCTGCGCCTGGTCGGCCTCGCCCTCGCCCTGGTGCTGACCGCCTTCACCGTGCGCCTCCTCCAGGTGCAGGCGGTGGACGCCAGTACCTACAGCGCCAAGGCCGAGCAGAACCGCTACGTGGCGCACATCCTCACCGCCGAGCGCGGCGGCATCACCGACCGCAACGGCGTCGCCCTCGCCGTCAGCGAGGACGCCTACGACATCACCGCCGACCCGAAGATGTTCAGCAGCGAACAGCTCAAGATCTCCGACGGGCCCGAGCAGGCCGCCGCGCTGCTCGCCCCGATCCTCGGCCAGGACCAGGAAGCGCTCGTCAAGAAGCTCCGCCCGGCCAACAAGCAGTCCCGCTACGCCCGGCTGGCCTCCCGGCAGACCCCGCAGGTCTGGAAGCAGATCAAGGACCTCAAGGCCGCCTTCGTCAAGAAGGGCACCCCCAACGTGCTCGCCGGGGTCTTCGCCGACCCCAGCAGCCAGCGGGTGTACCCCAACAAGGAGCTGGCCGCCGGGATACTGGGCTGGGTCAACAGCGAGGGCCGGGGCGGCGGCGGCATCGAGCAGCAGCTCGACAAGCAGCTCTCCGGCAAGGACGGCAAGATCCGCTACGCCCAGTCCGGCGGCCGCGAGGTGCCCACCGCGGGTTCCACCGAGACGCCCGCCGTGCCCGGCAGCGACGTCGAGCTGACCATCGACCGCGACATCCAGTGGGCCGCGCAGAACGCGATCTCCGAGCAGGTGAAGAAGTCCAGGGCCGACCGCGGCTACGTCGTCGTCCAGGACACCGCCACCGGCCAGATCCTCGCCATGGCCAACTCGCCCGGCTTCGACCCCAACGACCTCTCCAAGGCCGACTCCGCCGCCATGGGCAACGCCGCCCTCCAGGACGCGTACGAGCCCGGCTCCACCGCCAAGGTGATGTCCATGGCGGCCGTGCTGGAGGAGAACGCGGCCACCCCGCTCACCCATGTCGTCGTACCCAACCGGCTGCACCGGGGCGACCGGCTCTTCCAGGACGACGTCGACCACGCCACCTGGTACCTCACCCTCAACGGGGTGCTCGCCAAGTCCAGCAACATCGGCACCATCCTCGCCGCCGGCCAGCTCGGCAAGACCCAGCGGGCCGCCAACGACACGCTCTACTCGTACCTGCGCCAGTTCGGCATCGGCCGCTACACCGGGCTCCGCTTCCCCGGCGAGACACCGGGCATCCTCGCGCCCGCCGCCAAGTGGTCCACCTCGCAGCAGTACACGATCCCTTTCGGCCAGGGCTTCTCCATCAACGCGATGCAGGCCGCCTCCGTCTACTCCACCATCGCCAACGGCGGAGTCCGCGTCGCGCCGACCCTGGTGCGCGGCACCAAGGGGGCCGACGGCCGCTTCGCGCCGGCGCCCAAGCCCAAGAAGACCCGTGTGGTCAGCGAGAAGACCGCGAAGACCGTGGCCCAGATGCTGGAGTCGGTCGTCGACGACGAGCAGGGCACCGGCGTCAAGGCCCGCATTCCCGGCTACCGGGTCGCGGGCAAGACCGGCACCGCCAACCGCGTCGATCCGGCCACCGGGAGGTACCACGGCTACACCTCGTCCTTCGCCGGATTCGCCCCCGCCGACAAGCCCCGCCTCACCGTCTACTGCGCCATCCAGAACGCCACTTCCGGCAGCTACTTCGGCGGCCAGATCTGCGGTCCGGTCTACAAGCAGGTGATGGAGTTCGCGCTGAAGACCATGCAGGTGCCGCCGACCGGAGCCAAGGCCGCCGCCCTGCCCGTCTCCTACCAGCCCTGACCCGCCCCCACCGGAACCAGGCACCGATCACCAGGAACGAGCCCGTGACAACGATCACCCCCGACGACGGGAACCGAGGTACCCACCGCACCGAGCGCGACCCCCGTTTTAGCTCCGGAGCGGGTACTCCCGGTACGCTCACCGCCGTGCCACACGCCGATCAGTCCCAAACCACTCAGAAAGGCGCTTCCGTGACAAATCCGGGACCGCCGCGACCGGTTCAGGTCTCCGCCATCTCCCTCGCGGAACTGGCCGGTCAACTGGGTACCGCCGCGCCCGCCGAGACCGCCGCGTCCGTCGGGGTCACCGGCATCACCCACGACTCGCGGGCCGTCCGCCCCGGTGACGTGTACGCCGCCCTGCCCGGCGCCAGACTGCACGGCGCCGACTTCGCCACCCAGGCGGCGGGTCTGGGCGCCGTCGCCGTCCTCACCGACCCGGCCGGCGCCGACCGCGCCGCCGCGACCGGCCTGCCGGTCCTGGCCGTCGAGGACCCGCGTGCGGAGATGGGCGAGCTGGCCGCCACCATCTACGGGCACCCCGGCCGGGGCATGCTCCAGATCGGCATCACCGGCACCTCCGGCAAGACCACCACCGCCTACCTGGTCGAGGGCGGCCTGCGGGCGGCCGGCCGGACCACCGGGCTGGTCGGCACCGTCGAGACCCGCATCGGCGACGAACGCATCAAGTCCGAGCGCACCACTCCCGAAGCGACCGACCTGCAGGCCCTGTTCGCCGTCATGCGCGAACGCGGCACCGACGCCGTCGCCATGGAGGTCTCCAGCCACGCCCTGGTCCTCGGCCGGGTCGACGGCTGCGTCTTCGACATCGCGGTCTTCAACAACCTCAGCCCGGAGCACATGGAGTTCCACTCCGGCATGGAGGACTACTTCCAGGCCAAGGCCAGCCTGTTCACCCCCGAGCGCAGCAGGCTCGGCGTGGTCAACGCCGACGACGAGTACGGCCGCAGGCTCGTCACCGAGGCCGGCGTGCCCGTCGTCACCTTCTCCGCCGAGGGCCACCCGGACGCCGACTGGCGCGCCGAGGACGTCCAGATCGGCCCCATGGACTCGACGTTCACCGCGCTCGGCCCCAAGGGCGAGCGGGTGCACGCCCGTTCGCCGCTGCCCGGCCCGTTCAACGTGGCCAACACCCTGGCCGCGCTGGCCGCCCTCGCCGCCGCCGGGATCGACCCGCAGACCGCCGCCGACGGCATCGCCGCCGTGCCCGGCGTCCCCGGCCGCCTGGAGCGCGTCGACGCCGGACAGCCCTACCTCGCCGTCGTCGACTACGCCCACAAGACCGACGCGGTCGAATCGGTGCTCAAGGCGCTGCGCAAGGTCACCAAGGGCCGGGTGCACCTCGTGCTCGGCTGCGGCGGCGACCGCGACCGCACCAAGCGCGGCCCGATGGGCGCGGCCGCGGCCCGGTACGCCGACACGGCCGTACTGACCTCCGACAACCCACGCTCCGAGGACCCGCTGGCGATCCTGGCGACCATGCTCGAAGGCGCCGCCTCCGTCCCCGCGCACGAGCGGGGCGAGGTGCTGCTGTTCGAGGAGCGGGCCGCCGCCATCGCCGCCGCCGTGGGCCGTGCCGCCGCCGGTGACACGGTGCTGGTCGCGGGCAAGGGCCACGAGCAGGGCCAGGACATCGCCGGCGTGATCCGTCCCTTCGACGACCGCCAGGTGCTCCGCGAAGCTATCCAGAACACCCAGGGATGAACTTGTGATCGCCCTCTCCCTCGCCGAGATCGCAGCAGTCGTCGGCGGGCAGACGCACGACATACCGGATACGTCCGTCCAGGTCACCGGCCCGGTCGTCCGGGACTCCCGCGAGGTGGTGCCCGGCACCCTGTTCGTCGCCTTCGTCGGCGAGCGGGTGGACGGCCACGACTTCGCCGCCCAGGTCGTCGAGGCGGGCGCGGTCGCCGTACTGGCGTCGCGCCCCGTCGGCGTGCCCGCGATCGTCGTGGACGACGTCCAGGAGGCCCTCGGCGCCCTCGCCCGCCATGTCGTCGAACGGCTCGGCGCGACCCTCGTCGCGCTGACCGGCTCGGCCGGCAAGACCAGCACCAAGGACCTCATCGCCCAGGTGCTCGGCGGCAAGGCGCCGACCGTGTTCACGCCCGGCTCGCTCAACAACGAGATCGGGCTGCCGCTGACCGCCCTGTCCGCCACCGAGGAGACGAAGTTCCTCGTGCTGGAGATGGGCGCCCGCGGCATCGGGCACATCCGCTACCTGGCCGGACTCACCCCGCCGAAGGTCGGATTGGTGCTCAACGTGGGCAGCGCCCACATCGGCGAGTTCGGCGGCCGCGACCAGATCGCCCAGGCCAAGGGCGAGTTGGTGGAAAGCCTGCCCTCGGCGGCGGACGGGGGCGCGGCGATCCTCAACGCCGACGACCCGCTGGTGCGCGCGATGGCCTCCCGTACCAAGGCGAAGGTGGTCCTTTTCGGAGAGTCGGCCGAAGCGGACGTACGCGCCGAGAACGTACGACTCACGGACAGCGGACAGCCCTCCTTCAGGCTTCGCACACCCTCCGGTGCAAGCGATGTGACCATGCGCCTGTACGGTGAGCATCACGTGTCGAACGCGCTCGCCGCGGCCGCCGTCGCCCATGAGCTGGGCATGTCCGCAACCGAGATCGCCACCGCGCTCTCCGGGGCGGGCACCCTCTCCCGCTGGCGCATGGAGGTCACCGAGCGCCCGGACGGCGTGACCATCGTCAATGACGCCTACAACGCCAACCCCGAGTCCATGCGGGCCGCCCTCAGGGCGCTCGTGGCCATGGGCAAGGGGCGCCGCACGTGGGCGGTGCTCGGCAAGATGGCCGAGCTGGGGGACGAGGCTCTCGCCGAGCACGACGCGGTCGGACGGCTCGCCGTCCGGCTCAACGTCAGCAAGCTCGTCGCGGTCGGTGGCATCGAAGCCTCCTGGCTGCAACTGGGCGCATACAACGAGGGTTCGTGGGGTGAGGAGTCGGTGCACGTGTCCGACGCACAGGCGGCGATCGACCTTTTGCGCAAGCAGTTGCGTCCGGGGGACGTCGTGCTGGTGAAGGCGTCCCGGTCGGTGGGGCTGGAGAGCGTCGCGCAGACGCTCGCCGAGGCCGGTACCGAGGGTGAGGTCGCCGCCCGATGATGAACCAGGTCCTGTTCTCGGGCGTCATCGGCCTCTTCCTGACGCTGATCGGCACCCCGCTGCTGATCAAGCTCCTCGCCCGCAAGGGTTACGGTCAGTACATCCGCGACGACGGCCCGCGCGAGCACGCCAGCAAGCGCGGTACGCCGACCATGGGCGGTATCGCCTTCATCCTGGCCACGATCGCCGCGTACTTCCTCAGCAAGGTGATCACCGGCAAGCCGCCGACCTACTCCGGCCTGCTGGTGCTCGGCCTGATGTTCGGCATGGGCCTGGTCGGCTTCCTCGACGACTACATCAAGATCGTCAAGCGGCGCTCGCTCGGTCTGCGGGCCAAGGCGAAGATGGCCGGCCAGCTCATAGTCGGCATCGGCTTCGCCGTCCTCGCCCTGCAGTTCCCCGACAACCGGGGCAACACGCCGGCCTCCACCAAGCTGTCGTTCATCACCGACTTCGGCTGGACCATCGGCCCGGTCCTCTTCGTGGTCTGGGCGCTCTTCATGATCCTCGCCATGTCCAACGGCGTGAATCTCACCGACGGTCTGGACGGCCTGGCCACCGGCGCCTCCGTCCTCGTCTTCGGCGCCTACACGTTCATCGGCGTCTGGCAGTTCCAGGAGTCCTGCGCCAACGCCATGACCCTGACCAACCCGGCCGCCTGCTACGAGGTGCGCGACCCGCTGGACCTCGCGGTGGTCGCCTCCGCCCTGATGGGCGCCTGCCTGGGCTTCCTGTGGTGGAACACCTCCCCGGCGAAGATCTTCATGGGCGACACCGGCTCGCTCGCCCTCGGCGGTGTCCTCACCGGCCTGGCCATCCTCTCCCGCACGGAGCTGCTGGTGGCCATCATGGGCGGCCTGTTCGTCCTCATCACCATGTCGGTCGTCATCCAGGTCGGTTCCTTCCGGCTCACCGGCAAGCGCGTCTTCCGGATGGCACCGCTCCAGCACCACTTCGAACTCAAGGGCTGGTCCGAGGTCCTTGTCGTGGTCCGCTTCTGGATCATCCAGGGCATCTGCGTCATCGTCGGACTGGGCCTCTTCTACGCGGGATGGGCAGCGGACAAGTGACCTCCTCGGTGCCTTCGGGAACCAGCGAATTCCAGGGCAAGCACGTCACCGTCGCCGGGCTCGGCGTCTCCGGCCTGCCGGCCGCGAAGGCGCTGCACGCGCGCGGGGCGATCGTCACGGCCGTCAACGACGGCGACGACGCCCGCGCCCGCGAGCAGGCGGCGGAACTGGAGGCGCTCGGCATCACCGTCCGCCTCGGCGACGGCGCGACCCTGCCCGAGGGCACCGAGCTGATCGTCACCGCCCCCGGCTGGCAGCCCGACAAGCCGCTGTTCCGCGCCGCCGAGCAGGCGGGCGTCCCCGTCTGGGGCGACGTCGAGCTGGCCTGGCGCCTGCGCGGGCCCGACGCGGCCCCCTGGCTCGCCGTCACCGGCACCAACGGCAAGACCACCACCGTGCAGATGCTCGCCTCCATCCTCAAGGCGGCGGGCCTGCGCACGGCCGCGGTCGGCAACATCGGCGTCTCCCTGCTGGACGCCGTCCTCGGCGAGGAGCGGTACGACGTGCTCGCCGTCGAGCTGTCCAGCTACCAGCTCCACTGGGCACCCTCCCTGCGCGCCTACTCCGGCGCGGTCCTCAACCTCGCCCCGGACCACCTCGACTGGCACGGATCGATGGACGCCTACGCCGCCGACAAGGGCCGCATCTACGAGGGCAACAAGGTCGCCTGCGTCTACAACGTGGCCGACCCGCGCACCGAGGACCTGGTGCGCGAGGCCGACGTCGAAGAGGGCTGCCGGGCCGTCGGGTTCACGCTCCAGGCGCCGGCCGTCTCCCAACTCGGCGTGGTGGACGGCATCCTGGTCGACCGCGCCTTCGTGGAGAACCGGCAGAAGAACGCGCAGGAGCTGGCCGAGGTCTCCGACGTGGACCCGCCCGCCCCGCACAACATCGCCAACGCCCTTGCCGCAGCGGCCCTCGCGCGCTCCTTCGGGGTGCCCGCGCAGGCGGTGCGCGACGGACTGCGCGCCTTCAAGCCCGACGCCCACCGCATCGCCCACGTCGCCGACATCGACGGGGTGGCCTACGTGGACGACTCCAAGGCCACCAACACCCATGCCGCCGAAGCCTCGTTGGCCGCCTACGAGCCGATCGTCTGGATCGCGGGGGGACTGGCCAAGGGCGCCGAGTTCGACGAGCTGGTGGCCAACTCCGCGAAGCGGCTGCGGGGTGTCGTCCTGATCGGCGCCGACCGCGCGCTGATCCGCGAGGCCCTGGCGCGACACGCCCCGGAAGTACCCGTCGTGGACCTCGACCGGACCGACACTGGGGCGATGCTCCAGGCGGTGACGGAGGCGAAGGGGCTGGCCCGGCCCGGCGACACGGTCCTGCTGGCCCCGGCCTGCGCCTCCATGGACATGTTCACCAACTACAACGAGCGCGGCGACGCGTTCGCGGCCGCGGTCCGCGAACTCGGCGCCTGACCCCGGCCGCCCGCCGGGCGGACCTTGGGAGGGACGCGTGGGACGGTCGACGTTCAGCGGAGGCCAGGATGCCCAGTAGCCGTACCGGACGGCCGCCCGTACAGCGGGCGGCCCGTCCCGCGCCCCCGAGGACCGCGGGCGAGAACCCGCTGCGCCGGCTGCGCGACCGCGCCCGCAAGGCGTGGGACCGGCCGCTGACCGCCTACTACCTGATCCTGGGCGGCAGCATGCTGATCACCGTGCTGGGCCTGGTGATGGTCTACTCGGCCTCCCAGATCACCGCGCTGCAGCTCTCGCTGCCCGGCTCGTTCTTCTTCCGCAAGCAGTTCCTCGCCGCGGTCATCGGCGGCGCGCTGCTGTTCGCCGCCTCCCGGATGCCGGTCAAGCTGCACCGGGCGCTGGCCTACCCGATCCTGGCCGCCGCCGTGTTCTCCATGGCCCTGGTGCAGGTGCCGGGGATAGGGATGTCGGTCAACGGCAACCGGAACTGGATCTCGCTCGGCGGCTCCTTCCAGATCCAGCCCAGCGAGTTCGGCAAGCTCGCCCTGGTGCTGTGGGGCGCCGACCTGATCGCCCGCAAGCAGGAGAAGCGGCTGCTGACCCAGTGGAAGCACATGCTGGTCCCGCTGGTCCCGGTCGCCTTCCTGCTGCTCGGACTGATCATGCTCGGCGGTGACATGGGCACCGCGATCATCCTCACCGCGATCCTCTTCGGCCTGCTCTGGCTGGCCGGCGCCCCGACCCGGCTCTTCGCCGGGGTGCTGTCGGTGGCAGGGCTGATCGGTGTGATCCTCATCAAGACCAGCCCCAACCGGATGGCCCGGCTCGCCTGCATCGGCGCCACCGAGCCCAAGGCGGGCGCCGCCGACTGCTGGCAGGCCGTGCACGGCATCTACGCCCTGGCCTCGGGCGGGATCTTCGGTTCCGGACTGGGCGCCAGCGTGGAGAAATGGGGGCAACTCCCCGAAGCCCACACGGACTTCATCTTCGCCGTCACAGGTGAGGAACTGGGCCTGGCGGGCACGCTGTCGGTACTGGCCCTGTTCGCGGCTCTAGGCTATGCGGGTATCCGCGTGGCCGGACGCACGGAGGACCCCTTCGTGAGGTACGCCGCGGGAGGCGTGACGACGTGGCTCATCGCCCAGGCGGTGATCAACATCGGTGCGGTGCTCGGCCTGCTGCCGATCGCCGGCGTCCCGCTCCCGCTGTTCTCCTACGGAGGGTCCGCCCTGCTGCCGACCATGTTCGCCGTCGGGCTGCTGATCGCGTTCGCGCGTGACGAGCCCGGTGCGCGGGCGGCGCTTGCGATGCGGCAACCCCGCTTTGGTAGAAAGCGGACGGGGGGCTCCCGTGCCGAGCGGGTGCCACGGAGATGGAACACGATGCGACGGCGTGCCTCGGCGGCGCGTCCGTCCGGAGAGCGGTGAATTTCGGTGCATGTCGTACTCGCCGGCGGGGGTACCGCGGGCCACATCGAGCCCGCGCTCGCCCTCGCGGACGCCCTGCGCAGGCAGGACCCCACCGTGGGGATCACGGCCTTGGGCACGGAGCGCGGTCTGGAGACCCGGCTCGTCCCGGAGCGCGGCTACGAGCTGGCGCTGATCCCGGCGGTCCCGCTGCCGCGCAAGCCCACCCCCGAGCTGATCACCGTGCCGGGCCGGCTGCGCGGCACGATCAAGGCCGCCGAGCAGATCCTGGAGCGCACCAAGGCGGACGTGGTGGTCGGCTTCGGCGGCTACGTCGCGCTGCCCGCCTACCTGGCCGCCAAGCGCCTGGGCGTGCCGATCGTGATCCACGAGGCCAACGCCCGCCCCGGCCTGGCCAACAAGATCGGCTCCCGCTACGCGGCCCGGGTCGCGGTCTCCACGCCCGACAGCAAGCTGCGTGACGCCCGCTACATCGGCATCCCGCTGCGCCGCACCATCGCCACCCTGGACCGTGCCGCCGCGCGCCCCGAGGCCCGCGCCCGCTTCGGCCTGGACCCCAACCTGCCCACGCTGCTCGTCTCCGGCGGCTCCCAGGGCGCCCGGCACCTCAACGAGGTCGTCCAGCGGGTCGCGCCGTGGCTCCAGCAGGCCGGCATCCAGATCCTGCACGCGGTCGGCCCGAAGAACGAACTGCCGCAGGTGCAGCAGATGCCGGGGATGCCCCCGTACGTCCCGGTAAGTTATCTGGACCGGATGGACCTCGCGTACGCCGCGGCCGACATGATGCTCTGCCGCGCGGGCGCGATGACCGTCGCCGAACTGACCGCCGTCGGACTCCCGGCCGCCTATGTCCCGCTGCCCATCGGCAACGGCGAACAGCGGCTGAACGCCCAGCCGGTGGTCAAGGCGGGCGGCGGACTCCTCGTGGACGACGCGGAACTGACGCCGGAGTGGGTGCAGCAGAACGTGCTCCCCGTCCTCGCCGACCCGCACCGTCTCTACGAGATGTCCCGCGCCGCCGGTGAGTTCGGCCGCCGGGACGCCGACGACCTGCTCGTCGGCATGGTGTACGAGGCCATCGCCTCCAGCCGTTAGGCATCGCACGACGAAGGGACAGCGAGCGTGGCCGGTTCGACCACCGCCGAGCGCGGTGAACGCCAGCAGGAGTCGGCCGGCCCGCCGCTCGTCCGCCGGTTCAGGCGCCCCCACCTTCGTGTGATCATCACATCGGCTGTCGCACTGGCCCTGTTGGGCGCCGGTACCGTGTGGCTGCTCTACGGCTCGGAGTGGCTGCGCGTACGGCACGTCTCGGTCTCCGGCACCCGGGTGCTCAGCCCGGCCGAGGTCCGCGCCGCCGCCGCCGTTCCCCTCGGCGCCCCGCTGGCCTCCGTCGGCACGGACGCCGTCGAGGCCCGGCTGCGGGGGAAGTTGCGCCGTATCGACACCGTCGAGGTGTCCCGGTCCTGGCCGGACGGCATCACCCTGAAGGTCACCGAGCGCACCCCGGTGCTGCTGGCCCGCGAGAACGGCAAGTTCACCGAGATCGATCACGAGGGCGTACGTTTCGCGGTCGTGGGGAAGGCGCCGAAGGGTGTACCGATGCTCGAACTCGCCGTTTCCCGCAAGGGATCGGGTGCCGCCAGCCTGCGCCGCTTCGGCACCGGACGTCTCGTGCGCGAGGCGGTCCGGGTGGCCGGCAGTCTCCCGCCGGCCGTCGCCCGTGACACCGGGACGGTCAGGGTGGGATCGTTCGACGCCATCACCCTGGAGCTGGACCGCGGACGCACCGTGGAGTGGGGGAGCGGGGAGCAGGGCCGTGCCAAGGCACGGGCCCTCACAGCTCTCATGAAAGCAGCTCCGGGCGCCCGGCACTTCGACGTGAGCGTGCCCACCGCCCCCGCGTCAGCGGGGAGTTGACGCACATCAGCGCAGGCCAGCACCCTGGTTGGGCACTGCTACGGCTGATCACATAGGGTGAAAAGAAAAACGGGAGGTTCGGCGTGTTCGTTGAACGGGCGCCGCTTGTCGACTTAGTGTCCTGTTCAGAAGACTCCAGGGAACAGACACACTGGTAACCCTAAACTTCAGCGTTAGGGTTCGGGTCGGCGTTCGGACCGTCCCAATTCGGCATCCGTCGTCCCGGTCGGGAACCGCCCGGCGCGACAACGTAATTCGAGGCGAGAGGCCTTCGACGTGGCAGCACCGCAGAACTACCTCGCAGTCATCAAGGTCATCGGTGTCGGCGGCGGTGGTGTCAATGCCATCAACCGGATGATCGAGGTCGGCCTCAAGGGCGTCGAGTTCATCGCCATCAACACCGACGCGCAGGCACTGTTGATGAGCGACGCCGACGTCAAGCTGGACGTCGGCCGTGAACTCACCCGCGGACTCGGGGCCGGCGCCAACCCGGCCGTCGGCCGCAAGGCCGCCGAGGACCACCGCGAGGAGATCGAGGAGGTCCTCAAGGGGGCCGACATGGTCTTCGTGACCGCCGGAGAGGGCGGCGGCACCGGCACCGGCGGCGCGCCCGTCGTGGCCAACATCGCCCGCTCGCTGGGCGCCCTCACCATCGGCGTGGTCACCCGCCCGTTCACCTTCGAGGGCCGGCGCCGCGCCAACCAGGCCGAGGACGGCATCGCGGAGCTGCGCGAAGAGGTCGACACCCTCATCGTGATCCCCAACGACCGGCTGCTGTCCATCTCGGACCGCCAGGTCTCGGTCCTGGACGCGTTCAAGTCCGCCGACCAGGTCCTGCTCTCCGGTGTCCAGGGCATCACCGACCTGATCACCACCCCCGGCCTGATCAACCTGGACTTCGCCGACGTCAAGTCGGTCATGTCCGAGGCCGGTTCGGCCCTCATGGGCATCGGCTCGGCCCGCGGCGACGACCGCGCGGTGGCCGCCGCCGAGATGGCGATCTCCTCGCCGCTGCTGGAGGCGTCCATCGACGGCGCGCGGGGCGTCCTGCTCTCCATCTCCGGCGGCTCCGACCTCGGCCTGTTCGAGATCAACGAGGCGGCCCAGCTCGTCAGCGAGGCCGCCCACCCCGAGGCCAACATCATCTTCGGCGCCGTCATCGACGACGCCCTCGGCGACGAGGTGCGGGTCACCGTGATCGCGGCCGGCTTCGACGGCGGCCAGCCCCCGGCCCGCCGGGACAACGTCCTCGGCTCGTCCTCGGCTTCCTCCTCCGCCGGCTCCTCGGCCCAGCGCCGCGAGGAGCCCGCTCCGCCCCGCCAGCAGCAGGCGGAGAGCCGTCCGACCTTCGGCTCGCTCGGCAGCGTGACCCCGAAGGAGGAGCCGGAGCCGGCCCCCGAGCCGGTGGTCGAGATTCCGGTGGCCCCGCCGGTGCCGCAGTCCCGTACCTACGCGGACAGCGCGGCCGAGGAGCTGGACGTGCCGGACTTCCTGAAGTGATAGGACAGCGCGGACACGTGAGCGGCGCGCACTTCGCCTTCACCGACAGGTGGGGCGGGGTGAGCGCCGCTCCGTATGCGGAGCTCAATCTCGGCGGCGCGGTCGGCGACGACCCCGGTGCCGTGCGGACCAACCGCGAACTGACCGCCGGCGCGCTGGGCCTGGACCCGGCGCGCGTGGTCTGGATGAACCAGGTGCACGGCGCCGAGGTCGCGGTCGTGGACGAGCCCTGGGGCGAGCGCCCGGCGCCGGAGGTCGACGCGATCGTCACCGCCCGCCGCGGCCTCGCCCTCGCCGTGCTCACCGCCGACTGCGTACCGGTGCTGCTCGCCGACCCCGTCGCGGGTGTCGTCGC
>NZ_WWKH01000544.1:0-426 GCF_009865595.1 Streptomyces sp. SID1328
CCGGCCGGGACCGCGCCGGCCACAGGCTGTCGGACCCCGCGCCGCCGAACCGAGACGGATCCCGCCCGAGCCGTTGGCCGCCCGCCTGGCGAAGGCCCGCTGCCGCGCGCGGAGCGCGACCGCGCCGGCCGCAGGCTGTGAGACCGCCGCGCCGAGGCTGGTCAGGCCCGAGCCGCCGCTGAGGGCTGAGTCCTGCCGTGGTCCTACCCACCGCAGGCTGTCGGGCCCCGGCCCCGCCGAGCCCCGCCCCCGGGCGGAGCCCTAGTCGCCGACCTGCTGGAACGCGCTCACCGACGCGTTCACCGAGTCCGTGCCCTTCGCCGCCACCGGGCCGAACTTCCAGGGGAAGCTCTTGGCGTCGCCGCCGCCCGGCAGGGTGACCTCCATGGTTCCGGCGTTGAGCGCCTTCGCGTCGCCGTCCGCGCC
>NZ_WWKH01000545.1:0-858 GCF_009865595.1 Streptomyces sp. SID1328
CTTCTGTCTGCCGCTCCGGCCCGGCCGACTCACCCTGCCCCTGCTGCCCCGGCTCGGACGCTTCGGTCTCCGCCTCCTGCGGCCCAGCGCCCTCGGACGCGTCCGCCGGCTGTCCCTGCCCGGTGCCCTCGGTCGCGCCCGCCGCCAGAGTCTCCAGCGTCCGCGTCAGCAGCCGGTTCGCCGCTGTCGTCACCGCGTCCGCGGGGAGTTCCGCGAGGCGGCCCTCCCCCTTGGCCGTGCCGCCCACGGTGACCGTCGTGCCGCCCCGGGCGGGCGCCAGGGCCAGAGTCAGGGACAGGGTGACCGTGCCCGCGCCGCGGGACTCCGTGCCGTCCGCGCGTACCGCGTAGGTGCCGTCCGCCCGCGGGCTCACCGCCAGCGTGCCCCGGTAGGTCACCGAGTGTCCGCCGACCCGTAGCTTCAGGCGGCCGGCGACGGGAGCCGCACCGGCGTCCTGCTGAAGTCCCGGCACCGCGCGGGCCACCCTCACGGCGTCCGCGAGGGCCTCCCTGAGCCGGTCGGCCGGAACCGGAACGAAGACCTGGAGCTCCATGTTGGCCGAGCCTACCCAGTAGTCCCCGGAATGCACCTGCCCTGGCGGCGAACGGGAGACCCGGCCCCCGGACCCCCGCCCTGAGACCCCGGTCCCGCAGGGCCACGCGCCCGCGCCGAGGAACCGACCGGTCCCGAGGGGCACGCACCCGCGGGGAGGCCCCGGCTCAAGGACTCCTCAGTACTGCGGATGCGCCAGCGTCGACGGCCGTAGGCCCGGTACGTGGGTGAGGCGGGCCGCCGCGACGTCCGCTGTCAGGTCCGCGTCCGTCAGGGTGGAGGGGCGGAGGCCGAGGTGGGGGCGGG
>NZ_WWKH01000546.1:0-286 GCF_009865595.1 Streptomyces sp. SID1328
TCGTGGGCGGCTTCGGCGTCGGCAAGACCACGCTGGTCCGCTCGGTCAGCGAGATCCGTCCCCTCAACACCGAGGAGACGATGACGCAGGCGGGCGAGTCGGTGGACGACATCGCGCACGTCGGCACCAAGACGGCCACCACCGTCGCCTTCGACTTCGGCCGCATCACGCTGGACGCGCACAACGTGCTGTACCTGTTCGGCGCGCCCGGCCAGGAGCGGTTCTGGTTCCTGTGGGACCGGCTGTTCTCCGGCACGCTCGGCGCGGTCGTCCTGGTCGACACCCG
>NZ_WWKH01000547.1:0-1755 GCF_009865595.1 Streptomyces sp. SID1328
GGCTTTGCCGCGCGTGAACGGCACCTGCATCGGGCGCGAGCCCGGACCGCCCACGTGCGAGAACGGCTGGGTCCGCCAGTCCAGGCCCTGCGGGAGCGTCAGCAGCAGCGCGGTGTCCTGCTCCTGCGGCGCGAAGGACTCGTCGGCGGGGCGGGCGTCCGCCGCCGCGCGGCCCGTACCGGCACAGGCCGTCAGGCCGAAGGGGTTCCACGGCGAGGCGCACAGCGCGTGCTCCGGCAGGGACTCCTCGTCCGCCAGCAGCGCGATGGCCTGCGCGCAGTCCGGGCAGATCACCCGGTACATCTCGAAGGTGTCGTAGTCGGCGTCGGGGCCGTAGGCGTCACCGGAGTCCGGTTCGACACCCTCCGGCTCGGGCTCGACGACGAGCTGCTGCCGCTTGGCGGCAGAACGAACGGGGCGCTTGACACTCTGCATGGGATTCTCCCCCTAAGGCTGGGCCGTGAAGGCGCTGCGGCCTCGACCACAGCAAGCACTTCCCGCAGGTTCTCGGCGGTAACCGTGAGAACCTCACGCAGCGCGCTCACATGGTGTGGCGTTCGTCACAGGCTAAGGGTGGATATCCGCCCAGATGCCGCGTGCCGCGCCATCGGAGCCCGCCGAAGTTGTCCCCCGGTTGCCCCGCGCGCACGCGCGCGGGACCGCACGGTAGGTTCTGGCCCATGGAGGAGCTGGACCGTCAGATCGTGCAGTTGCTCGTCAAGGACGGGCGGATGAGCTACACGGACCTGGGCAAGGCCACCGGCCTGTCCACGTCGGCCGTGCACCAGCGCGTGCGCCGGCTCGAACAGCGGGGCGTCATCCGCGGCTACGCCGCCGTCGTCGACCCCGAGGCCGTCGGGCTGCCGATGACCGCGTTCATCTCCGTCAAACCGTTCGACCCCAGTGCCCCCGACGACATCGCCGAGCGGCTCGCGGGCGTCCCCGAGATCGAGGCGTGCCACAGCGTCGCCGGGGACGAGAACTACATCCTCAAGGTGCGGGTGGCCACCCCGCACGAACTGGAGGAACTCCTCGCCCGGCTGCGCTCCCTGGCCGGCGTCTCCACCCGCACCACGGTCGTGCTCTCCACGCCGTACGAGGCCCGCCCGCCGAAGATCTCCTGATCCCCCCGACACGCGCCCCGGTTCCGGGTGCTCGGCTGGTACGGGGGAGACTGGTGGGCATGAGTGAGCAGCCCGCCGGCCCCAAGACCGTCCTCCTGCGCCGGGGCGAGGTCCACAGCCCCGCCGACCCCTTCGCCACCGCGATGGTGGTGGAGCGCGGTCAGGTCGCCTGGGTGGGCTCGGAGGGCGCCGCCGACGCCTTCGCCGACGGGGTGGACGAGGTGATCGACCTCGACGGTGCCCTGGTCACCCCCGCCTTCACCGACGCCCATGTGCACACCACCGCCACCGGGCTCGCCCTGACCGGCCTCGACCTCTCCGGCGCACCCTCCCTGGAGGCGGCCCTCGCCCTGGTCCGGGAGTTCGCCGCCGCCCGTCCCGCCGACCGGGTCCTGCTGGGCCACGGCTGGGACGCCGCCCGCTGGCCGGGCGGGCGTCCGCCGACGCGCGCGGAGCTGGACGCGGCCACCGGAGGCCGCCCGCTCTACCTCTCCCGCGCCGACGTCCACTCGGCCGTCGTCAGCACCGCCCTGCTGGACCTCGTCCCGGCCGCGGTGAGCCGCGCCGACGCCCCGCTCACCGCCGACGACCACCACGCCGTCCGCGAGGCCGCCCTCGGCGCGCTCGCCCC
>NZ_WWKH01000548.1:0-254 GCF_009865595.1 Streptomyces sp. SID1328
TGCCCTCGTTGCCCTTGCTGTTGTTGCCCTCGTTGCCCTTGCTGTTGCCGTTGCCGTTGCCGTTGCCGTTCCCGTTGCCGTTCCCGTTCCCGTTGCCGCCGCCGATTGCGGCGGCGACGGCGGCCGGGGCCTCCTGGGGCGCCGAAGCGGAAGCGGCCGAGGCGTAGGTGATGCCGGTCGCGGCCAGAGCCGCGGCAGCCGACACAGCAGCGGTGACCACCGTCGAACGAAGCTTCATCTCACGATCTCCTGTC
>NZ_WWKH01000549.1:0-754 GCF_009865595.1 Streptomyces sp. SID1328
GAGGACTACCTGCGCGCCCGGCTGGCCGCGTGCGAGGCGGGCGAGCTGGAGGTCGTGGTGCACCACAGCGACCTGCTGGCGCTGCCCCGGCCGGTGGAGGCGTGATGAACGGGCGGACGGGCGAGGCGGTCGCGGGACCCCGCGACACCGGCCTTCCGGAGCCGTCGGAGCCCGCCCGGCCGCCCGGCACCCCAGAGGGAAACGTCACTGCCCGGCGCCCGCTGCGCACCCACGTCGGCACGGTCGTCGGCGTCCTCATCCTCGGTGTGCTGCTGTGGCGGCTGGGCACCGGGCCGCTGGTGGACGGGCTGCGCCGGATCGACACGGCCACCGTGCTCGCGGCTCTCGGGATCGGCGCCGTCACCACCGTGTTCAGCGCCTGGCGCTGGCAGTTGACCGCGCGCGGCCTCGGCATCCGGCTGCCGCTCGGGGCCGCCGTCGCCGACTACTACCGTGCGCTGTTCCTCAACGCGGCGCTCCCCGGCGGCGTCCTCGGCGACGTGCACCGGGCGGTACGGCACGGGCAGAGCGCCGGGGACATCCGGCGCGCCGTCAAGGCCGTCGTGCTGGAGCGGGTCGCCGGGCAACTGGCGCTCGCCCTCTGCGGTGCCGCGCTGCTGCTCACCCTGCCGTCCCCGGTCCGCGACGGCCTGCGGACCGCGGCGGTGCCGGTGGCGCTCGCCGGGGCGGGCGCGCTCGCGGTCGTCCTCGCCGTCCGCATGAACCGGGCGCCCGGCCGGCGCACCGGCTCGCT
>NZ_WWKH01000550.1:0-574 GCF_009865595.1 Streptomyces sp. SID1328
GAGGGGATTCATTCCCTCAGACACCCAACAGCGTGCCCGGCCCGAAACCGTCCGGAGATCATGCGTTCCACGCTCCGAAGAGCAGTACTGGCAAGCCTCCGACCCGAGATCCGGACCGAATAGTCAACGTTCCACCCATGAGCAACCGTGCAAGACATTTGCTTGCAGTCGGCTATGTGCTCCTTAGAAAGGAGGTGATCCAGCCGCACCTTCCGGTACGGCTACCTTGTTACGACTTCGTCCCAATCGCCAGTCCCACCTTCGACAGCTCCCTCCCACAAGGGGTTGGGCCACCGGCTTCGGGTGTTACCGACTTTCGTGACGTGACGGGCGGTGTGTACAAGGCCCGGGAACGTATTCACCGCAGCAATGCTGATCTGCGATTACTAGCAACTCCGACTTCATGGGGTCGAGTTGCAGACCCCAATCCGAACTGAGACAGGCTTTTTGAGATTCGCTCCACCTCACGGTTTCGCAGCTCATTGTACCTGCCATTGTAGCACGTGTGCAGCCCAAGACATAAGGGGCATGATGACTTGACGTCGTCCCCACCTTCCTCCGAGTTGACCCCGGC
>NZ_WWKH01000551.1:0-7556 GCF_009865595.1 Streptomyces sp. SID1328
CGCCGGTACGCGCCGCATCGCCGTGCAGAGGCCCCACAGCGCCTCACCCCCCGCGAGCCCGAGCGGTCCGAGTTCACGAGGCGAGTGGGGCGGTGTTCATGCCCGCGTGCTCCCTGAGCCCTTCCAGGAACTGCTGGATCGCCTCCACGGCCGTGTAGCGGGGTTCCCACTCCAGCTCCGTGCGCGCGCGGGCGGAGTCCAGCAGCGGCAGGCGCAGCACCGCGTCGAAGAGGTCCGGGGAGGCGGGCACCAGCCGCAGCCGCCACGCCGCCGACAGCGCGGCCCGTAGCGGCGGCAGCGGGACGCGCAGCGGGCGCGCCTGAAGCAGTCCGGCCAGCGTCGCCGCGTCCAGGGGCGGATCGGCGGCCAGGTTGAAGGCACCGCGCACCGGGCGGAGCACCGCCTCGGTGAACGCGGCGGCCGCGTCGTCGGTGTGCACCGCCTGGAACTTCAGCCCCGGCAGATCCGGGATCACGGGCACGAACGGCGGCCGCACCCACTGGGTGGGCAGCCAGGACCCCGCGAAGATCCGCCGCTGCTCCGAGGCGGCCTCCCGCTTGAAGAGGAACCCCGGCCGCATCCGCACCACCCGCGTCTGTGGGTGCCGCAGTTCGTAGGCGTCCAAGTACCGTTCCAGGTAGGACTTCTCCCGGCAGTACGCGGCCTGCGGCCAGCCGTGCGTGGGCCAGGACTCGTCCACCTCGCGGTCCTTGGGGCCCGGTGAGTAGGCGCCGACCGACGAGGCGTGGACCAGCGCGGGCACTCCCGCCTCCGCCGCCGCCTCGAACACCCGGATGCTGCCGAGCACGTTGGTCCGCCAGGTCGTCACCGGGTCGTGAGTGGGCTGGAACTTCCACGCCAGATGCACCACCGCGTCCGCGCCCCGGAAGAGGGACACCAGGTCGGCGCCGTCCGGGTCGACGTCGGCCGCCACCCAGGTGGTGCCCTCCGGCCGCCAGCCGGGGGCTCTGCGCGCCACGCCGGTCACCGACGCCACCTCCGGACGCCCACGCAGCGCCTCCACGACGCTCGTGCCGACATTGCCGGTGGCGCCGGTCACCACCACCCGGAGCCCGCCGTTCGCCGTGCCGGTCATGTCAGCCGCCTTCCCTGGAGGTCGAAGGCCCGCCGGGTACCCGTGGCACGGCCTGCCATGCGCCGGGTAAGTGCGGGAGTGCCGGGTATCCGGCACGGGAGCGAGCCGCAACCCCTACGAACATACGAACATTGGAGGACATATGCGCGCTCTCACCTGGCACGGCAGGAGGGACGTCCGGGTCGACACCGTCCCCGACCCCAAGCTCCAGGACCCCACCGACGTCATCGTCCGCGTGACGTCCAGTGGGATCTGCGGGTCGGATCTGCATCTGTACGAAGTCCTCGGGCCGTTCCTCGACCCCGGTGACATCCTGGGCCACGAACCCATGGGCATCGTGGAGGAGACCGGCTCCGAAGTGACCTCCCTCGCCCCCGGCGACCGTGTGGTGGTGCCCTTCAACGTCTCCTGCGGCCAGTGCCACATGTGCGGGCAGGGCCTGCACTCCCAGTGCGAGACCACCCAGGTCCGCGACCAGGGCATGGGCGCCTCCCTGTTCGGCTACACCAAGCTGTACGGCCAGGTCCCCGGCGGGCAGGCGCAGTTCCTCCGGGTGCCCTTCGGCGACCAGCTTCCCGTGAAGGTTCCCGACGGCCCGCCCGACCAGCGCTTCCTCTACCTCTCCGACGTACTGCCCACCGCCTGGCAGGCCGTCGAGTACGCCGGTGTGCGCCCCGGTGGCAGCCTGGTGGTGCTCGGCCTCGGCCCGATCGGCGAGATGGCCTGCCGCATCGCCCGGCACCGGGGCGTCGAGCACGTCATCGGCGTCGACCTCGTCCCCGAACGCCTCGGCCGGGCCCGCGAACACGGCATCACCGTCTACGACCTCGGCGAGTACGGCGACGGCCTGGCCGACGCGATCCGCGACGTCACCGACGGACGCGGCCCGGACGCGGTCATCGACGCGGTCGGCATGGAGGCCCACGGCGCGCCCTTCGCCAAGGCCGCCCAGTGGGCCACCGGCCTGCTCCCCGACGCCGTCGCGCAGCGCTTCATGGAGAAGGCGGGCGTCGACCGCCTCGGCGCGCTGCACCTCGCCATCGACATCGTCCGCCGGGGCGGCACCATCTCGCTGTCCGGCGTGTACGGGGGCATGGCCGACCCCATGCCGATGCTGACCCTGTTCGACAAGCAGATCCAGCTCCGCATGGGCCAGGCCAACGTGCACCGCTGGGTCGGCGACATCCTCCCGCTGCTCACCGACGAGGACCCGCTGGGCGTGGACACCTTCGCCACCCACACCCTCCCGCTGGAGCAGGGGCCGCAGGCGTACGAGACGTTCCAGGCGAAGAAGGACGGCATGATCAAGGCGGTCCTCAAGCCCTGGTGAGGCGCGCCCCCTGACCGGCCGGTCAGCCGCGTCGCAGGACGTCCGCGACGATGCGCAGGTCGGCCACCAGGCCGTCGTAGACCGCGTCCCGGTCGTCGGCCCGCAGCACGGCGGAGGGGTGGATGGTGGCGAGCAGCCCGGCGATCCCGTCCTCAGCCGTCTCGCCGTCCAGGCCCGGCCAGGGCAGCAGGGCGCCGCGCTGCTCGGTGACCCGGAAACCGGAACCGAGCAGCGCCTTGCCCGCCGTGGCACCGAGCGCCACCACCACCTCCCGTGACACCAGGCGCAGTTCGGCCAGCAGCCAGGGGCGGCACGCCGTCATCTCCCGCAGGGTGGGGGACTTGTGGATACGGCGCTTGCGGCCCGGCCGGACCGTGAACTCGAAGTGCTTGACCGCGTTGGTGACGTAGGCGTGCCCGGGATCGACTCCCGCGTCCGCGAGGGCCCGGTCCAGCACATGGCCGGCCGGGCCGACGAACGGTCTGCCCTGCCGGTCCTCCTGGTCGCCGGGCTGCTCACCGAGGAGCAGGACCCGCGCGCTCGGGTCGCCCGCCCCGAACACCGTCTGCGTGGCGTCCTCGTACAGCGGGCAGCCGTGGCACTCGGCGGCCGCTCTGCGCAGCCCGGCCAGGCCCGTCCGGCGGCTCGGGAGGAAGGGCGTGGCATCGTAGCGCCGCCCTTCCTCGCCCTCGTTCATGTCCGGCGGGCGCGTTCGCGCGCGAGGCGCAGCAGGACCACGACCAGGTCCACGACGGCGAACACCGCGAGGACACCGCAGATGACGGCCAGGACCGTGAGCTGGGTGGGGTCCGGCACGTCCTGCTGCCGCACCGCGCCCGCCCAGACGGCGAAGAGCACCGTACCGAGCACGAAGACCAGCAACCCGATCATGTTGAGCACCAGGCGCAGCTTCAGCGCGCTGCGGGCGGTGACCGGTTCGGTCCCGGTGCGTGCGTGGCGGCGGCCGATGGTGCCCGGACGCGCGCGCGGCACGCGTGCCGTGTCGTCCTGAGTGTGTCGTCGGCTCATGCCCTCATCCCCGTCCAGGTCGCGAGGAGTCGTCAAGGACTCCGAGGAGGGAGGCGGCCCGCCGCACGACGGACGCCGGGCTGCCCGGTGCCGACTCCGCGTACCCGCCCCCGCGCCCCGGCAATCACCCCCTGCGCGCCAGGCCGGGCGGTGTGCGGGAACGGGGCCGGGGTACTCGGGCGGAGTAACCCGGCAGGCCGCCCGGCCGGCCCCTTCACTCAACTCACCCAGCGGGAGAGGCGATGTCCACCGCACAAACGCTGATCGCCATTCTGGTTCCCATCGCGGTCATCCTGATCCTGGTCGCCGCGGGAGTGTGGCTCGTGACGCGCCGCCGCAGGCGCCGCCTCCAGGAGAAGTTCGGCCCCGAGTACGACCGGGCCGTGCAGTCCGGCGAGAGCAGGCGGGAGGCCGAGCGCGAACTGCAGGCCCGCGAGAAGCGGCACCGCGACCTGGACCTCAAGGAGCTGTCCCCCGAGGAGCGGGACCGCTACGCCGCCGAGTGGAGGGACACGCAGGAGCGGTTCGTCGACCATCCGGCGCAGAGCGTCGACGACGCCGACCGCCTGGTCACCCAGCTCATGCGCGACCGCGGCTACCCCACCGAGGGGTTCGAGCAGCAGCTCCGGGACCTGTCCGTCGAGCACGCGCAGACCCTGGAGCACTACCGCGACGCCCACGACGTGAGCCTGCGCAACGAGAACGGCGAGGCCACCACGGAGGAGCTGCGCGGCGCCATGGTGCGCTACCGCACCCTCTTCGACGACCTGCTGGGCAGCGGCCGTCCCCCGCACCACGAGAGCACCGGGCACGACGCGGCCTGACCCGGCGCGCACTTCCACCACGGCACGAGCGAAAACGAGGTTGTCATGTCAGACCGGCACACCAACAGCGGCCCCGGCGAAGGTGAGTTGACCACGGAGGACCTGGCCCGTCCCGGCCGGGAGAGCCGTCCCGACGCCCGCTCCGGCCCCCTGTCCGAGCCGCGTCCGGACGCGCCGTCCGACACCGGCCACGACGTCCCGCCGGACGCCCGCTCCGGCCCGCTGTCGGGGGCACGGCCCGACCACCCGGCCGAGCGCTCTTCCGAGACGCCCCCGCCGGCCTACCCCGGTGAGGCGTCGGCCGTCTCCGACGACGCGCGGGGCGTTCCCGGCGAGCGGGAGAACGTGCCCGAGCGGACCGCCACGGGCGAGCAGACCGGCGCTCCGGAGCACACCCCCCTGGCCGAGCGCGACGACCGCGACCGGCGCCCGGACGGGGACCAGCGGCAGGGCGGCGGGCAGCCGCGCTCGGTGGACGAGGGCGCCGACCCGCTGATCGCCCACCAGGAGGCCGACAACTTCCGCGAGCGCTGGGCCAAGATCCAGGGCACCTTCGTCGACGATCCCAAGGACGCCGTCCGTTCGGCGGACGCGCTGGTAGCCGACGTCATCCAGTCGCTGGCCGCGACCTTCGCCGACCACAAGAAGGAACTCGAGGGCCAGTGGAGCCGCGGCGAACAGGTCGAGACCGAGGGGCTCCGGGTGGCGCTCCAGCAGTACCGCACCTTCTTCAACCAGCTCCTGGACGCCTGAGCCCGGCTCACGTCCCGCACGACAGCGGCCCGGACCGAGGAGGTCCGGGCCGCTGTCGTGTCGTACGGCGGTTACGGCAGCGGAGTGCCGCCCGTCGCGTTGAGGATCTCCGCCGTGATGAAGCTGGCGTGCGACGAGGCCAGGAAGACGTAGGCGGGCGCCATTTCGGCCGGCTGGGCGGGTCGGCCGAGCGGGGACTGCTTGCCGAACTCGACCGTGTCCGGCATCGTCGCCGGGATCAGCGGCGTCCACACCGGGCCCGGCGCCACGGCGTTGACCCGGATGCCGTCCTCGGCCACCATCTGCGCCAGCCCCTGGGTGAAGGTGACGATCGCGCCCTTGGTCATCGCGTAGTCCAGCAGATGCGGACTCGGCTTGTACGCCTGCACGGACGTGGTGTTGATGATGCTGCCGCCCGCCGGGATGTGCGGCAGCGCCATCTTGCTCAGCCAGAACATGCCGTACAGGTTGGTGCGCACCACCCGGTCGAACTGCTCGGTGGTGATCGACTCGATGCCGTCCGGCTGGGACATCTGGTAGGCGGCGTTGTTCACCAGGATGTCGATGCGCCCGAACTCGTCCACCGCCCGCTCGATCAGCCGGCGGCACTGCTCTTCCTCCCGGATGTCACAGGGCACCGCCACCGCCTTGCGGCCGGCCTCCTCGACCAGCCGGCTGGTCTCCGCGGCGTCGTCGCCCTCCTCGGGCAGATGGGTGAAGAGCACGTCGGCGCCCTCGCGCGCGTAGGCGAGCGCAACCGCCCGGCCGATGCCGGAGTCGCCGCCGGTGATCACCGCCTTGCGGTCGGTGAGCAGTCCGCTGCCCTCGTAGGACTCCTCGCCGTGGTCCGGCGGGGGGTCCATCGGGCCGGTCCAGCCCGGATGTTCCTGCCCCTGCTCCGGGAACTCGGGGCGGGGATGCCGGTGGAGGGGATTCTCGGTCACTGGGACTTCCTTTCCGTTCCGCCGTGCGGGAGTGTCCGCAGGGCGCTGTGCTGTTGCCGCCACGCCTTCAGCACATGCGCGCCGAACCGGTCCTCCAGCAGACCGGTGGCGTGCACGCCGAAGGCGATGTCGGCCTCGAGATGCGGCTCGTCGGCGAGCAGTCCGCCGACCACGTCCCGGCGGACCACCTGCTCGTGCACGGCGTCCGCCTCCACGTGCTCGTCGTAGAACCGCTGCGCGGCCTTCCCCGCGCCGGTACGGCGCAGGGCGGCCGCCATCCGGCGGGAGCCCGGCGACGAGGTCACCTCGACGGTGGCGAAGTGCCCCACCAGGGCCCCCCGCAGCGCGCGGTGCAGCCCGAAGAGGGACATCAGGTTGACCGTGGCCAGCAGGGCCGCCGGCGCCCGGTCGAGATAGTGGCCGTAGGTGGTGTCCAGGCCGAGGTCGGTCATCAGATCGGCGTAGAGCCGCGCGTGGATCTCCTCGGGGCGGCCGGCGCCGAACTCGTCGAACTCGACGGCCACCATGCCCGCCTTGGCCCGGCCGCGCAGCCTCGGGATGACCCAGGCGTGCGGGTCGGCCTCCTTGAGGTGGTACAGCGAGCGCAGGGCCGCGTACTCGGTGAGCTGCCACAGCTCGCCGTCGCGCTGGAGGTGGTGGCTGACGCTGCTGTCGTCGTGCCCGACCGGCTCCACCAGCAGCGCGTCCAGCGCCTCGTCGGCGCTCGTGCCCGGCGGCACGTCCCGGCGCAGGGCCGCGAGGAACGGCCGCTCCAGCGAGCGCCGCACCGCCAGCAGGCCGGGGTCCCACTCCAGCTCGTCGGGCACGCCCTCGAAGCCCCGGTAGTGCAGCTCGTAGAGCACGTACAGGGCGAGCTGCAGGTCCTCGCCGTACGGGTCGACGGTGGGCGGAAGCGTACTGTCCAGCGCGGTGTCGCCGCTGATCAGCGCGGCGATGACGGCGGCGGACAGGTCGCCGCGCGGCTGGGGGAGTGCGGGCGCGGTCACCGGGTCTCCTTCGCGTTCTTCGTACGGCGGCGGTGGCTGGTGTCGCACCAGGGGTAGATACGGCTGCGGCGGCAGGTGCAGAGCGCGACCGTGAAGCGCCGCGAGGTGACGACCGTGCCGTCCGGGAGGGTCACCTCCACCGGGCCGGGCAGGAGCAGCGGGCCGTCGGGCGTGATCGTCACGCTCGTCGCGTCCTCGGCTTCTCGGCCCACGGCTGACCACCGTCCTCTCGGCTCGGGTACTGGGGTCCGTGCTGCACGGGTACCCGCTGAAAGCCGCCGAAACGGGCCGTCCGGGTCAACTGCGCACGGCGCGCACCACCACCAGCTCCTCCTGGTCCTCGTGCCGGTCGCGCAGCAGGCCCCGGCTGTGCAGCCAGGAACGGCGCTCGCGCAGCACGGGGCCGAAGGGCACGGTGGCCCGGTCCACCACGGTGGCGTCCAGCCCCGCGGCGGTGAGCCGGTCCAGGGTCGGCGCGGTGCCGCACAGCGCGGAGTGCACCAGGAGCAGGACACCGCCCCGCTTCAGCACACCGGCGCTGGTGTCGCAGATCCGGTCCACGAAGACCCGCCC
>NZ_WWKH01000552.1:0-11280 GCF_009865595.1 Streptomyces sp. SID1328
CCCGCCGGACGGGCCCGAGGACGCGTACATCGGCCGGGCGCCGATGCGGAACGTCCGGGGCGACGACTGGCCCTCCTGGTACGCCGAGCACCGGGTGCTGCCGTACCTGCGCTCCGCCGTCGACGCGGGCACGGTCCGGCCGGGCGAGGCCGGGGTGGTCGAGGCGGTGTGCGAGCGGCTGCCCGCGCTCACCGGTCCCGCCGAACCGCCCGCACGCCTTCATGGCGACCTGTGGCAGGGCAACGTCCTGTGGGGCGCCGACGGCGAGGTCCGCGTCATCGACCCGGCCGCGCACGGCGGCCACCGGGAGACCGATCTGGCGATGCTCCGCCTCTTCGGCTGCCCCCATCTGGAACAGGTGCTCGGCGGCTACCAGGAGACGAGCCCCCTCGCCGACGGCTGGCGCGACCGGGTCGGAGCGCATCAGCTCTTCCCGCTGCTGGTGCACGCGGTGCTCTTCGGCCGGGGCTACGCGGAACAGGCCCTGTCCGCCGCGCGCGCCACCTTGGCCGGGTGAACCAGGCTCGCACCGAGGGCCGACGGGGCAGACGAATGTGCGGTGGGGCGCAGCCACCGCGCCCCGCGCGGCGTCCTTCCTGCTGACCCATCGGTTCACGGTGCCTCCCTCCGGGCTCTGGTCACGGAGTGTGAGGAAACCAACCACCCGTTCGATTCGTATAAGGACGTGAAGGACGAAACAGGGGAGAGACCATGCAACCGTTCACGCTCAACTACGCACGGCCTGCTGGCCAGTTGGATGCCACCGCTCCGTACGCGTACGACTCCGCACTGCAGTTGAACGTCCTGCCGGACGGGCGGATCGCCGCGACCGACCACGCGATCCTGCTCACCCTGGGGACGACCACCTCCACGGCGGGCTCCAAGACGCACTTCGACGACTGATCGCGGGCCCCCGACGATGACCGTGCTCATCCTGACCAGTGACGAGGACGTCACGGCCGACATGGTGGTCCTGCGGCTGGGCGAGGCGGGCGTGCCCGTCGTCCGGTTCGACCCCGCCGACCTCACCAACGGGGTGGCGCTCACCGGCGAGTACGCCGGGGACGACTGCGGCGGCCACTTGTCCGTCGGCGGGCGCCTGGTCGGGATGAGCGGCCTGCGCTCCATCTGGGTGCGCAGACCCGGCGACGCGGCCGCCCGTGCCCCCCAGCCGTCCTCCTGGCTGACCCAGGAGTCGGCGCAGGCGCTGTACGGGATGCTGCGGTGCAGCGACGCCCGCTGGATGAACCATCCGGACGCGGCCCGCCGTGCCCGGCACAAGCCGTGGCAGCTGCGGCTCGCCCAGCGCAGCGGGCTGCCGGTGCCGGCCACGCTGATCACCACCTTCCCCGACTCGGCGCGGGAGTTCGCCGAGCGGCACCGGGACGTGGTGGTCAAGCCGGTGTCCGGCGCGCATCCGCAGGAGCCGCCGCGCGCGGTGCCGACCAGCCGGGTGGCGCCGGGCACCGACTTCAGCGCGGTGGCCTTCGGGCCGACGCTGCTCCAGCAAAGGGTGGCCAAACGGGCCGACATCCGGCTGACGGCCGTCGGGGACCGGCTGCTGGCGGCGCGCAAACCGGTCGATCCGGACGCCCACCCCGACCATGTGGACGTCCGTTTCGCCCCGTCCGTCTCCCCCTGGCTCGCCACCGAGGTGCCCCCTCGGGTGGCGGTGTCGGTCCGCCGCTATCTGAAGGCCGCCGAGCTGGCCTACGGCGCCTTCGACTTCGCGGAGGACGCGGACGGCACCTGGTGGTTCCTGGAGTGCAATCAGTCGGGCCAGTTCGGTTTCGTCGAGCTGGACACCGGTCAGCCGATCGCGGAGACGATCGCCCACTGGCTGGCCGGAGACGACCGGCCCGTGGAGCCGTATACCCACGACAGGAGGGACGCCGTCCCTTGATGCCGTGGAGCACGGCTCGAAGAGAAGGGAGCGCTCGATGCGCATCGGACTGCTGGGAACGGGCCCCTGGGCGCGCGCCGCACACGCACCGGCGCTGGCCGGTCACCCCGGTGTGGAGTTCGCGGGGGTGTGGGGGCGCAGCCCGGAGGCGGCGGCCGCGCTGGCCGGGGAGTACGGGGTGCGGGCGTACCCGGACGCGGACGAGCTGCTGTCCGATGTGGAGGCGGTGGCGGTGGCGCTTCCGCCGTCCGTGCAGGCGGAGTTGGCGGTGCGCGCGGCGCGGGCCGGGCGGCATCTGCTGCTGGACAAGCCGCTGGCGCTGGGCGTGGCCGAGGCGCGGGCGGTGGCCGAGGCGGCGGAGCGGGCCCAGGTGGCGTCGGTGGTCTTCTTCACCACCCGGTTCCAGAAGGAGCCGGAGGCGTGGATCGAGGAACAGGCCGCCGAGGCGGGGTGGTTCACGGCACGGGCGCAGTGGATGGGCTCGGTGTTCACCAGTGACAGCCCGTTCGCGGCGTCGGCGTGGCGGCGGGAGAAGGGCGCCCTGTGGGACGTGGGCCCGCACGCCCTGTCGGTTCTGCTGCCGGTGCTGGGTGACGTACGGCAGGTGCTCGCGGCGGTGCACGGTCCCGCCGACACCGTGCATCTGGTGCTGGACCATGCCACCGGGGCGACGAGCACGCTGACGCTGAGTCTGTCGGCGCCGCCCTCGGCGGCCGGGGCCGATGTGGAGCTGCGGGGCGAGTCGGGGGTGGCGCTGCTGCCGAGGAGTTCGGAGGGCGCGGTGCCCGCGCTGGCCCGTGCGGTGGACGCCCTGGCGGCAGCCGCCCGCACCGGGCGCCGGCACGCCTGCGACGCCGCGTTCGGACTCCGGGTGACCGAGATCCTCGCGGCGGCACAGGCGCGCCTCAGCGAACCGGTCGACTAGCCGGCCGGCGTCCCGTCCGCCCAGAAGTTGACGCGTTCCCGTACGACCGGATAGCCGGCCGTGGTGAAGTGGGCAGCCATCGGGAAGTTCCCCTGGTCGGTGGCGGCCGCGATGAAGTCGGCGCCCTCGGCGGCGAGGAAGCGGGTGCAGTCGGCCAGCAGGTCGTAGGCGTAGCCGTGGCCGCGCTGCTCGGGGACCACGCCTATGAAGCCGACGCAGGGCCCGGCGGGGTTGCGGGCCGGGACGTGGATACCGGCGATCTCGCCCTCGGGGGTACGGGCGACGCGCCACCACTCGCGGGGCGACGGGCACCAGTGGAAGAGGTCCAGCTCCTCCTGGGCGGCCAGTTCCACACCGCCCTTCTCGATGGCACGCCGGGCGTGGGCGTCCAGGGTGACGGAGTGGATGCGGCGCAGGGCGTCCAGGAAGACCTCGTCGTCCGGTTCCGGGGTGAACTTGAGGCGGCCGGGCTGCTCGGGCAGGCCCAGGTCGGGGGTCCAGCGGTAGATGAAGCGCTCGACGAGGGGCTCGTACCCGGCGAGGCGGGCGGCGGCGGTGCGGGTGGCGACGGCGGCGGCCAGGGCCGGGTCGTCGCGCCAGCCCGGCGGGAGATCGAGTTCGAGTTCCGGGGTGGCCCAGGGCGCGGTGCGCAGCAGTTCGGCGCCCGCCGCCTCCTCGCCCTCGGCCACGTCGAACCAGTTGATCACCAGCGGGGCGGGGTCCTCGGCACGGGCCCACCAGGCGGCGCGGGCCACGGGGCGTCCGTCGCGCAGGGCGACGCGCTGCCAGTCGGGGCGGTAGTGGGTGGTGCGGCGCCGCTCACTCAGGCCGAGCGGGTCGGGCAGGTCCTGGAACAGGTGGGCACTGCTCGGGTCGAGCGTGCGGATGACCGGTGCGGTCAAGGTGTCCTCCGGGAGATGTGCCTGCGGTGGTGGCGCTCCCGGTCCGGTCAGATGGTGCACACCCGGATGACGGAGTGGAGGGAGCGCGCGTGCGGGGTGATGTACATGACGCTCGCCTCCTTCCTGGTCCGTCTCGGGCGTGCTCGCGCCACAGTAGGGGGACGCCCGCGCGGGCGTCCAGGGGTTTTCCGGAGCGGGCGGCGGGGGCGGGTGCGGCGTAGCGTGGGCGTGTGAGATCGCTGCGTGGCTGGTCACCGGGGCGAGCACGGGAGCGGCGCGGCTGGCTGCGGGGTGCTCCCCCGCCGCGGTGGGTGCGGGTGCTTCCGGTGCTGCTGCTGATCGGGGTCACGCTGGCCAGCCTCGTCACGCCGCACGCGAGCGACCTGGGCTTCCTGCTCGGCGCGATCCCGCCGCTGGCGGTGCTGTCGTACGGGCCCGTGGCCACGGCGGCGCTCGGCGCGCTGGTGATCGCGTCGCTGCTGGTGCCGCTGACCCACCTCGGCCGCCCTGGCGACACCGACCTGCTGACCATCGCCTTCGTGGCCTTGCTGAGCGTGTTCGTGTCCTACGTACGAAGCCGCCGGGACGCCCAGCTGGACACCGAGCGGGAGATCAGCGAGGCGGTGCAGCGGGCGGTGATGCCGCCGCTGCCGGAGCGGGTCGGGGACCTGCGGTGCGTGGGGTTCAGCCGGGCCGCGCAGGACGGGACGCTGCTGGGCGGGGACTTCTTCGACGTCCGGGAGGGCCCCTACGGGGTGCGGGCGGTGATGGGGGACGTCCAGGGGCACGGCCTGTCGGCGGTGCGGACGGTGGTGGCGCTGCTGGGCGCGTTCCGCGAGGCGGCGCTGGACCAGCGGACGCTGGAGGCGGTGGCCGCCCGGATGGACCGCCGGCTGGAGGCGGACTCGTCCGGGGTCCGGCACGCGGAGCTGTTCGCCACGGCGGTGCTGCTGGAGTTCTCCGCCGACACCCGGACGGTACGGGTGGTGGCCTGCGGGCACCCGCCGCCGGTGCTGCTGCGCGCGGGAGGGGCGCAGGAGCTGACGGTCGCGCCGGGCCCGCCGCTGGGCATCGGCCTCCTCGGCGTCGAGCCGCCGAAGGAGGTCACGGTGACGCTGGACCCGGGGGACCGCCTGCTGATCGCCACCGACGGCCTGTGGGAGGCGCGGGACGCGTCCGGCCGTTTCTACCCCATGCCCGAACGCCTGGCCGCCCTCGCGGACACCGGCACCGCCGCGCTCCCGGACGCGCTCTGGCAGGACGTACGCCACCTCGGGCACAGCGTGGACGACGACGCGAGCGTGCTGGTCCTGGCCCCGGACCAGTCGCCCCGCTGAGTACCGGCGCTCCCCCGGACGGCCGACGGGCGAGGCGGAAGAAGCGCTCCTATGCTGAGAGCCCGGGGCGTCGGCCCCGCCGCAGCTCCGGCTCTCCTGTGCTTGGAGTCAGCCCATGCCCCGTTCCCCGGCCCGCCTGCGCCGAAGGCTCGCCATCGCGGCCGCCCTCGGCGCACTCGTCGCCCCACTCACCGCGGCCCCCTCCCTGGCGGCGCCGCCCGCCACGGATTCGCCGAGCCCCTCCCCCACGGGCCCCGACGTACAGGCCCTCACGCCCGAGGTGAACCGCCGGATCGACGACGCCGTACAGCGGGTGATGCGGGAGGCGAACGTCCCCGGTGTCACGGTCGGGATCTGGACCGCCGACAAGGGGAACTACGTCCGCTCCTTCGGCGTCGCCGACAAGAGCAGCAAGCGCCCGATGTCCCCGGATCTGTACATGCGGATCGGCAGCGAGACCAAGACGTTCACCGTCACCGCGCTGCTGCAACTGGTCGACCAGGGCAAGGTGGAGCTGGACGACCCGATCGGCCGGTACATCGACGGCGTGCCCAACGGCGGCAAGATCTCGCTGCGCCAGCTCGCCGACATGCGCAGCGGGCTGTTCAACTACTCGCAGGACCCGGACTTCTTCAAGGCGCTCACCTCGGACCCGCAACGCTCCTTCACGCCGCAGCAGTTGCTGGACTACGCCTTCAAGCACCCGGTGCAGTTCGAGCCGGGCGCGAAGTTCCAGTACTCCAACACCAACCTGATCCTGCTCGGTCTGGTCGTGGAGCAGCAGAGCGGGCAGGGGCTCGGGGACTACATCCAGCGGCATGTGCTGGACCCGGCCGGGATGAAGCACACCTCGTTCCCCGAGGGCAGCGAGTTCCCGAAGCCGCACGCGCAGGGGTACACCAACCAGACGGCGGACGGGAAGGTCGCGGAGACGGCCGGCTGGAACCCGTCCTGGGGCTGGGCGGCCGGCGCGATGGTCTCGAACCTGGAGGACATGCGGGTATGGTCCCGCACGGTGGCCACCGGGCGGTTCCCGGACGGCGAGCGGATGATCACCCCCGCCACCCAGCGCCAGCGCCTGCTCACCCCGCCCACCGGCTACCCCGACGCGGGCTACGGCCTGGGCATCTTCAACGTGCACGGCTGGATCGGCCACAACGGCTCACTGCCGGGGTACGAGTCGCTGACGGTGTATCTGCCCTCGGCGCGCACCTCGCTGGTGGTGCTGCTCAACACCGACATCGCGCACGACGGCCAGGAGCCGAGCACCCTGTTCGGGCAGGCCGTCACCAAGGTCATCTCCCCTGGCCACGTCTACGACCTGCCCGCGCAGAACGCCCAGCACTGAGCCCGCGAGCGGGCCGGGGCGCGGGCACGCGGAAGGGGTACGACCGGCCCCCCGCTCCGGTCGTACCCCCGCTGGACTGCCGAACTTAACCGGAGGGCCCGGCGGTGGCCATCGCAGCGGTGCCCGGTCCGTGCCGCTGAGCACTCACCCGTGCACAGGAGCGTCCGCTTCGTCCCCGTTCGCTCCCGCCTCGGGGGCGGCCAGGGTGCCGTCCGCGAGATGGGCGAGGACCACCTCGTACAGGTCGCTGCCGCCCGCGAGGAGCTGGCGTTCCAGGACGGGTTCGGCGGCGCGGACGTGGTCACGGACCGTCTGGGCGTGCACGCCCCGCTGTTTCGCGGCCCGTTCGGCATTGGCGCCGGCCGAGATCCAGGCGCTCAGGGTGGCGCGCAGGTCGCGCCCGTCGCCGTCCAGCCGGCCGAGCAGGTCGCGGGCCCAGTCGCGCAGCGCGGCGGAGTCGAGCAGGTCGGTGAAGCGGGGCCCGGTGTGCGGGGCGGTTCCGGGATCGTAGGGGCCGTGTGCCGCCTCGGTGAGCAGGGCGAGGCGGACGGCGGTGCGGGTGGTGAGGTCGGTCAGGTCGGTGTCCAGCAGGGTCTGCAGCCGGTCCATGCGGGCGCGGACGGTGTTGCGGCTGACGCCGAGCACCTTTGCGGCGCTGACCGCGGTGAAGTCCAGGCCCAGCCGGGTGGTGGCCAGCAGCTCGGCACGGGTGTGATGGGGCAGCGTGTCCAGCGGGCGCAGGGTGCGGGCGGACCAGGTGCGCAGCGCGGCCGGGTCCAGCAGACGCTCGGGGTGGGTGCGTTCGGCGTAGACGGCGCTGCGGCCGGGGCGGAACCGGGCGACGGCTAGGGCGCTGACGGCCTGCCCGTAGGCGGTGGCGGTCCGGGCGAGCCGCTGGTGGAGGCTGCCGCCGAGATAGGTGTCCGGGCGGTCGGCGACGAGGGCACGCAGCCTCTCCCCCGGCGCCGAGGCGGGGCTGACGACGATGACGTGGCCGTCCACGGCGGGGCAGCGTACGACCAGCGCGCGGCCCTCGGTGACGTCGGCGCACTCCTCGGCGAGGGCGTCCCGTCCGGCGGGAGAGCCCTCGACGACGTAGACGCGGGCGGTGTCCTCTTCGAGCAGGCCGGGCCAGAGTCCGGCGGCGACGCGGCGGGCGGAGACCACGTCCTCCACCATGAGCAGTTGCAGGACGGCCAGGCGCAGGCCGGCGGAGGCACGGCGCAACCGGCGTGCCGAGCGGGCGAGTTCGCCTTCTCTCAGCAGCAGTCCGAGGACGCTCGCGGTGCGGTGGACGATCTCGGCGGCGCGCCGGTCGAAGGGCTCGGGGCGGGCCACGGTGAGCACGGCACCGGCCGCGCGGCCGGGTCCGGGGTGGCGGATGCCGACCAGGTGGACATGGCGTCCGCCGTCCTCCAGGGCGGCGGCGGAGATCCGCCCGGTGGCCACGTCGGCGCGGACGGCCGTATCGGCGGGGAGGCGGTCACCGGCAAGGAGCCGGCCGTCGGCGTCCTCGAGGCAGGCGGTGGCGTGGACGGTGCGGGCGAGCCAGGCGAGGACCCGGCGCGGGTGCCGGATCGCGGGCCGCAACTGGTCGAGCAGCTCTTCCGCCCAGGTGGCGGCGGTGTCGTGCGGCGGTGGGGCGGGGGTGCCCTCGCCGGCTCGGGCGGCCACGTGGTGCACCTCGTCCCCGTCTCGGCTTCGGCGTTCGACGGCCGACGTTACCCGACACCCCTGCCGCGCGTCGTCGGGGGAACACGGGCAGGGCTCCGCCGGTGGCCCAGGGGGGCGTTGGCCACCGGCGGAGACGGCGGGGCCCGGAGCTGGGGGGGGAGTGCTCCGGTGCCTCGCCGTGCGGATGCCCCGGTCCACACGTCCTACGCCTGGCCGGGTGGGGGTGCGCGAGTGACGGACGGTGACGGCTTAAGCTCGGCGGATGGCCAAGTACTTCGACGTCCACCCCGACAACCCGCAGCCCCGCGCCGTGGCGCAGATCGCGGACGCGGTCCGGTCGGGGTCGCTCATCGCTTATCCCACGGACTCGTGCTACGCGCTCGGCTGCAAGCTGGGCAACAAGGACGGCATGGAGCGCATCCGCTCCATCCGCAAGCTGGACGACCGGCACCACTTCACGCTGATGTGCCAGAACTTCGCGCAGCTCGGCCAGTTCGTCCGCATCGACAACGACGTGTTCCGCGCGGTGAAGGCGGCGACGCCCGGCAGCTACACCTTCATCCTGCCGGCCACCCGCGAGGTGCCGCGCATGCTGCTGCACCCGAAGAAGCGGACCGTGGGCGTGCGCATCCCCGACCATGTGGCGACCCAGGCACTGCTGGCCGAGCTGGGAGAGCCGCTGGTCTCCAGCACGCTGCTGCTCCCGGACGAGGAGGAGCCGCTGACCCAGGGCTGGGAGATCAAGGACCGGCTCGACCACGTGGTGGACGTGGTGGTGGACTCCGGCGAGTGCGGCACCGAGCCGACCACGGTGGTGGACTTCTCCAGCGGCGAGGCGGAGATCGTGCGGGTGGGCGCGGGCGACCCCGCGCGGTTCGAGTAGACCGACAGGGAAGCGTGCTGATCATGACCGACGTACAGGGAACGACCGTCACCATCCCCACGCGGGACGGTGACGCGGACGCCTATCTCACCCACCCGGCCGACGGACGGCCGTATCCCGGAGTCCTCTTCTACCAGGACGCGTACGGGCTGCGGCCCTGGCTGAAGGGGATGGCCGACCGGCTCGCCGCCGAGGGGTACACCGTGCTGGTGCCCAACGTGTTCTACCGGCAGGGAACGGCGCCGGTGGTGGAGCTGCCCGAGTTCATCGCCCCCGAGTCCGACCCTACGATCTGGGAGCGGCTCGGCCCGCTGGTGCACTCGCTCACGCCCCAGCAGGCGGAGGTGGACGCGGACGCGTTCCTGGGCTGGCTGGAGGAGTCCCCGCTGGTCGCGGCCGGGCCGGTGGCGGTGACCGGGTACTGCATGGGCGCCCGGCTCGCGCTGCGCGCGGCGGCCACGCATCCCGCGCAGGTGGCGGCGGCCGCCGGGTTCCACGGCGGCAACCTGGCCACCGATGAGCCGGACAGCCCGCACCTGGGCGCCGACCGCATCACGGCCGAGCTGTACTTCGGCCACGCCGACCAGGACGCCTCGATGCCCGTGGAGCAGATGCGCCGCCTGGACGACGCGCTGACGGCCGCCGGGGTGCGCCACACCAGCGAGGTCTACGAGGGCGCACCGCACGGCTACACCCAGAAGGACACCTCGTCCTACGACGCGGCGGCCGAGGAGCGTCACTGGGAGGCGCTCAACTCCCTTCTGCGGCGCACTTTCTGAACGCCTGCTCACGTCACGGAACGTGTTCGGTTCAACTGATTGACACGTCCGTGACACACAAGCACTCTGAGAGCGCTCTCAAAAAGGTACGGACCAGCAGCCGTGCCGCCCCGAACCCCCACACGGAGGTGGAGAGTTGACTCGAAGAATCGCTCGTTCCGCGCTGTCGGCCACGGCCACGGCCGCCCTGGTCGGCTCGGTGCTGACGTTCGGCGCCGCCGGCCAGGCCAGTGCCGCGGTGCCGGACACGATCCCGCTCCAGATCACCAACAACTCGGGCCGCTCCGAGCCGGTGTACATCTACGACCTCGGCACCCAGTTGTCCTCCGGGCGGCAGGGCTGGGCCGACGCGGGCGGCACCTTCCACGCCTGGCCCGCGGGCGGCAACCCGCCGACCCCGGCGCCGGACGCGGCCATCGCCGGGCCCGGTCCGGGCCAGTCGACGACCATCCGGATACCGAAGTTCTCCGGCCGGATCTACTTCTCCTACGGCCGCAAGCTGGACTTCCGGCTCACCACCGGTGGCCTGGTGCAGCCGGCCGTGCAGAACCCCTCGGACCCGAACCGGGACATCCTGTTCAGCTGGTCCGAGTACACGCTGAACGACGCCGGCCTCTGGCTCAACAGCACCCAGGTCGACATGTTCTCGGCGCCCTACGCGGTCGGCGTGAAGCGCGGCAACGGCCAGGTCGCCACCACCGGGCACCTGAAGCCGGGCGGCTACTCGGCCGTCATGAACTCGCTGCGCAGCAAGTCGGGCTGGTCGGGCCTCGTGCAGACCCGCTCGGACGGCACCGTGCTGCGCGCCCTCTCCCCGCTGTACGGCGTGGAGACCGGGGCGCTCCCCGCCAACGTCATGGACGACTACGTCAACCGGGTCTGGTCCAAGTACTCCTCCCAGACCCTGACCGTGACGCCGTTCACCGACCAGCCGAACACCAAGTACTTCGGCCGGGTCTCGGGCAACGTCATGAACTTCACCAACTCCTCCGGCGCGGTGGTGACCAGCTTCCAGAAGCCGGACGCCGCCAGCATCTTCGGCTGCCACAAGCTGCTGGACGCGCCCAACGACCAGGTGCGCGGTCCCATCTCCCGCACCCTGTGCGCCGGTTACAACCGCTCCACGCTGCTGAGCAACCCCAGCCAGCCGGACAGCTCCGACGCCGGCTTCTACCAGGACGGGGTCACCAACCAGTACGCGAAGGCCATCCACGCCCAGATGGCCGACGGCAAGGCGTACGCCTTCGCCTTCGACGACGTCGGCAACCACGAGTCGCTGGTCAACGACGGCAACCCGCAGCAGGCGTACCTCACGCTGGACCCGCTGGACTGACGGGGAACGCGAAGGGTCCCGCACACCCCGTGTGCGGGACCCTTGTCGTGCGGGGAGGTGCGGATCAGCCGGTCGTCAGGGCGGTGTCGTCGATGACGAAGCTGGTCTGGAGCGAGGAGTCCTCGACCCCGGTGAACTTCAGGCTGACCGTCGAGCCCGCCAGCGAGGACAGGTCGATGGTCTTCTGGACGTACCC
>NZ_WWKH01000056.1:0-8868 GCF_009865595.1 Streptomyces sp. SID1328
ATGTGGTGGGCGACCACGTCGTGCAGTTCGCGGGCGATGCGCAGCCGTTCCTCGGCGACCCGCCGCCGGGCCTCCTCCTCACGGGTGCGTTCGGCGCGTTCGGCGCGCTCCCGGATGGCCTGGACGAAGGCCCGGTGGCTGCGGACGGCGTCGCCCGCGGTGGCGCCGATGCCGGTCCAGGCGACGAGGGCGACGTTCTCCTGTGCGTACCAGGGCAGTGGCCCGGCGAGCATGGCGGCGGCCGTCAGCACGGTCATGGTGAGCAGGCCGACCCGCCAGGTGGTGGCCCGGTCGGTGGTGGAGGCGACGGTGTACAGGGCGATGACGGTGGTCATCGCCACGGGGGCGCGGGGGTCGCCGGTGACGCACTCGATCAGCGCGAAGGTGCCGGTGGCGGCCAGTACGGCGAGCGCGGAGCGGCGGCGCAGCACAAGGGCGGCGGCGGCCAGGACCATCAGCAGCAGGCTCACCACGCCCGGCGGCCGGGCGCCCCAGTCCACGCCGTGGTCGCCGTCCGGTGCGGCGAAGGCGCTGCTGATCATGCACAGCAGCACGGCCGCCGCGATGACCGCGTCGAGTGTGAGGGGGTGCGCCTTGAACTGGTACCGGGCGCGTCGGAGAGTGCTCACCCGGTGAACAGTACGGGTCGCCGGGAAAGTCCGGGTAAGGGACGACCGGGACGGGCCAGGGAACAGCGTGTCAGGTGTCGGGCGGTGTTCGCCCCGGATACCCGTGGGGGACGCCCGCCGTTGGCCGGGCGGCCCGAGCCTTCTCGTCGGCATGCGGGCCGCCCGGACCGGATGCGTCGTCGTCGAAAGGCAGTGACCGTGCGCCCTCCCGCCTCCCGTCTCCTCCCCGCCGCCACCGCCGTGGCCCTGCTGGCGGTGCTCGGCCCGGCCGCCACGGTGCACGCGGCGTCCACCGGCACCCCGACGATCAAGCTCTCGGCCGCCTACCTGTCCGGCGCCGTCGGCGCGAGTGGCGACCCCGTGGTCACGGTGACCGTCGCGCAGAGCGGCGCGGACGCCTCGGGGCTGACGGTGACGGCGTCCAGCAGCAGCCGGAGCACGGTGGCGGGCACCGGGGACGTCCGGATCACCGGCACCGGCGGCAGCCGTACGGTCGCGGTGACCGCCCGCGCCCGGGGGTACGCCGACCTCACACTCAAGGTGACCGGCACCGACGGCAAGTCCGCCACCACGACCCTGCACTACGCGGCCTCCCCCGCCGTCCAGCACGCGGCCGACGCCCGCTACCTCACCGGCGCCTCGGACGCCTCCGCCGCCGTGGACGCGGGAGGCGGCTACGTCCTGGTGGCCAACGACGAGGACAACACCCTGCGCCTGTACGACGGTTCGGCCTCCGGCGCGCCGGTGAGGAGCTGGAACCTGTCCTCCGCGCTGGGCGCCTCCAAGGAGGTCGACATCGAGGGCGCGGCCCGCGTCGGGAACACCGTGTACTGGACCGGCTCGCTCGGCAACAACAAGGACGGCGAGTACAAGGCGGACCGGAACACGGTCTTCACCACCACCCTCTCCGGCTCCGGCGCCGCGACCTCGGTGGCCTTCGGCACCGCCGGGCACAGGCTGCGGGACGACCTGGTGGCCTGGGACCGGGCGAACGGCGACCGGTACGGTTTCGCGGCCGCCACCGCCGACGGCCAGACGCCGAAGCAGGTGGACGGCTTCAACGTGGAGGGCCTGGAGTTCGCCCCCGGCTCCACCACCACCGCCTACGTCGGCTTCCGCGCCCCGCTGGTGCCGCCGAGCGAGGGCGGGAAGGCGCTGCTCGTGCCGGTGACCGACATGGACCAGGTGGCCCGAGGCACGAAGGCCACCTTCGGCACCCCGGTCGAGCTGGACCTCGGCGGTCTTTCGGTGCGTGACCTGCGCCGGAACGACAAGGGGCAGTACCTGATCCTCGCCGGGTCCTGGGCGGCCGAGGACAACAGCGCGCCCTACGACCTGTACCGCTGGGACGGGGTGGCCGGGCACCAGCCGGTGAAGGTGCTGGACCTGCCCACGGCGGACGCGGGCGGCTGGGAGTCCGTGGTGTCGGTGCCCGACCTGGACGTGTCCGGCGGCCGGGTCCAGCTCATCACCGACGACGGCAGCGCCGACCTCTACGGCGACGGCACCCAGGCCAAGGACCTCACCCACCCGGAGTGGCAGAAGTCCCGCTCCACCTTCTTCACGCTGGGCTGATCAGCCGGGGATCAGCCCGTCGTCGCTGAGCATCTCCCGGACCTCGTCCACGGTGGCGTCCGGGGCGGGCAGGATCAGCTCGGAGGGCTCCAGGGAGTCGTCCGGGAGCGGGGTGCCCAGCTTCCGGACCTCTTCCAGCAGGGCGTGCAAGGTGCGCCGGAAGCCCTCCTCGTCACCGCCCTCGACCTGGGCGAGCAGTTCGTCGTCCAGCTTGTTCAGCTCAGGGAAGCGGGAGTCGTCCAGCCTCACCTGGCCCTCACCCATGATCCGTACGATCACCACGGCCTCCTCGGCGCGGGTCCCGGCGGCGGACTACTGCTTGTCGAAGCGGGGGGTGTCCTGCGGCTGCTGCTGAGCCTGCTGACCGCCCGCACCGCCCTCGATGGCCTGCTGCCGGCCGGAGGAGCCGCCGGCCAACTCGGCCTTCATCCGCTGGAGCTCCAGCTCCACGTCCGAACCGCCGGAGAGGCGGTCCAGCTCGGCCTGGATGTCGTCCTTGGCCATGCCGGACTGGTCGTCCAGCGCGCCGGAGGCGAGCAGCTCGTCGATCGCGCCGGCCCGCGCCTGGAGCTGGGCCGTCTTGTCCTCGGCCCGCTGGATCGCCATGCCCACGTCGCCCATCTCCTCGGAGATGCCGGAGAACGCCTCCCCGATGCGGGTCTGCGCCTGGGCCGCGGTGTAGGTGGCCTTGATGGTCTCCTTCTTCGTACGGAAGGCGTCCACCTTGGCCTGGAGGCGCTGGGCCGCGAGGGTCAGCTTCTCCTCCTCGCCCTGGAGGGTGGCGTGCTGCGTTTCCAGGTCCGTGACCTGCTGCTGGAGGGCGGAGCGGCGGGACAGCGCCTCGCGGGCGAGGTCCTCCCGGCCGAGCGCGAGGGCCTTGCGGCCCTGGTCCTCCAGCTTCCCGGACTGCTGCTGCAGCTGGTTGAGCTGGAGCTCCAGGCGCTTGCGGGAGGTCGCCACGTCGGCGACCCCGCGCCGCACCTTCTGGAGCAGCTCCAGCTGCTTCTGGTACGAGTAGTCGAGGGTCTCGCGCGGGTCCTCGGCCCGGTCAAGGGCCTTGTTCGCCTTCGCGCGGAAGATCATCCCCATACGCTTCATGACACCGCTCATGGGCTTCGCGCGCCCCCTTCTGACGGACTCCAGCTCACCGATCCTGCGACAGAACCCACAGTACGGGCCCTGCCACCATTACCGCACCGTTCGGGGAGCGATGCGCTCCTCCCCAAGGACGAGCCCCGGCCCGGCCACTCCGGCGTGAGGAGTAGGTGATCACCAGGGGTGACGCCCCGCCTGGTGTACGACTCGCCCTGGAAGCGTCCAGGACGTCCCCTCTGTACCCCGATAGACGTCCGGCGTTGCCGGATCGTTCCCCCAGGGACTGGGGTCCATGCCGGTGATGCCCGTACCCTTGGGTTTTGTGTTCCGTAGCCGTGCGAAGGAAGAGAAGGCACCCGCCGACAAGGCGCAGGTGACCGGCTCCATGCAGCCCCGCGACCCGCAGGCCCCCAAGGGTCGGCCCACGCCGAAGCGCAGTGAGGCCCAGACCCAGCGCCGCAGTGTCGCCAGTACGCCCGTGTCCCGCAAGGACGCCGCGAAGCGGCAGCGCGAGGACCGCCGTCAGGCCCTGGACCGGCAGCGCCGCGCGCTCGCCGGGGGCGACGAGCGGTACCTGCCCGCCCGGGACAAGGGGCCGGTGCGCAAGTTCGCCCGTGACTGGGTCGACTCGCGGATCAACGTGGCGGAGTTCTTCCTGCCGCTGGCCATCGTGATCCTGGCCCTCAGCGTGGTGCGGGTGCCCTCGATCCAGAGCATCGCGCTGCTGCTGTGGCTGATCGTGATCGTGCTGATCGTCGTCGACTCCGCCTTCAGCGGCTACCGGCTGAACAAGCGGCTCGCCGAGAAGTTCCCGGACGTCAACCGCCGGGGCGCGGTCATGTACGGCCTGATGCGCTCCCTCCAGATGCGGCGGTTGCGACTGCCCAAGCCGCAGGTCAAGCGCGGAGAGCGGCCCTGAGCGCAGACGCCGCTCCCGGCACGGCGGCCCTCACGGGGCCGCGCACGCCGGGCGAGCTGATCCGGGAGCGCCTGGTCACCCGGCAACTGGACGAGCAGCTCGCCCGCGCCTTCGCCGTCGGGCGGCGGCTGCGGGTGCTCGACGTCGGCATGGGCCGGGGCGCGCAGGCGCTGCGCCTGGCCCGGCTCGGCCACCGGGTCACCGGGGTCGAGCGCGATCCGGAGCTGGTCGCGGCCGCGCGCGCGGCGCTGACCGGTGAGCCGGACGGCATCCGCGAGCGGGTCCGGCTGGTGCAGGGCGAGGGCCGGGACACCGGGGTGCACTTCCTGCCGGGCAGCTTCGACGTGGTGCTGTGCCACGGGGTGCTGATGCATGTCGAGGAGCCCGACGCACTGGTGGCCGGGCTGGCCCGGATGCTGGCGCCCGGCGGGCTGCTTTCCCTGCTGGTGCGCAACGGCGACGCCCTCGCCATGGGACCCGGTCTCGCCGGCGACTGGGCCGGTGCGCTGGCCGCGCTGGACAGCGCCGCCCTGCTCCCCCGCTCCCGCACCGAGGCCGACGGCGACAGCCCGCCGGCGCCCGCCCCCGAGGGCCGCGCCGACCGCCTCTCCGCCCTGACGGCCACCCTGCACGGCATCGCCGCCCCGCTGCACGCCTGGTACGGCGTCCAGGTCTTCGCCGGCCGCGTCCCCTCCGCCCCCGTCTCCCCCGACGACCTGGAGGCCCTCCTCGCCGTCGAGGAACGGGCGTGCCGCACGGACCCGTACCGGGGGATCGCGGAACTGCTGCATCTGTGCGGGGTGCGGGGCTAGCCCCGTTCGGCGGTATCCGGCGGGCCCCTGTCTGTGACCCGTGGGGAGACTCGTCCATGGACGCTTCCCGTATCCGGGCCGGGCGCAGGGGTGCCGTGGCCGTCGTGCTGGTGTGCGCCGCCGTCCTGGGCGGCTGCTCCGACCCGGCGCCCTCGGCCCGGAAGGACGGGCCGCCGACCGCGCAGGCGGCGCTGCCGATGGCGGCGGACGACCTCCAAAACCAGTACCAGAAGGTCATCAAGGACGTCCTGCCCTCGGTCGTGCAGATCCAGGCGGGGCCGTCCCTCGGTTCGGGCGTGATCTACGACGGCAAGGGCCACGTCGTCACCAACGCGCACGTGGTCGGCTCGGAGAAGACCTTCCGGGTGACCACGGCCCGCAGCGAGGAACCGCTGACGGCGAGCCTGGTCTACTCCTACCCCGAGCAGGACCTCGCGGTGATCAAGCTGGACAAGGCCCCGGCGGGCCTGCGCCCGGCGGTGTTCGGCGGCTCGGACAAGGTGGAGGTCGGCCAGATCGTGCTGGCCATGGGCTCCCCCCTCGGGCTGGCCTCCAGCGTGACCCAGGGCATCGTCTCGGCCACCGGGCGGACCGTCAGCGAGCCGGGCGACGACGGCAGTCCGGGTGCCACGATCGCCAACATGGTGCAGACCTCGGCCGCGATCAATCCGGGCAACAGCGGGGGCGCCCTGGTGAACCTGAAGGGCCAGGTCATCGGCATCCCGACGCTGGGCGCGATCGACCCCGGAATGCAGGGCGGGGCGGCACCGGGCATCGGCTTCGCCATCCCGGCGTCCATGGTGCGTACGGTCGCCGGGCAGATCATCGCCACCGGCAAGGTCACCGACTCGGGCCGGGCCGCGCTGGGCGTCACGGTCCGCACGGTGGTGGACGAGGGCTACCGGCCCGCCGGGGCGGCGGTGGTCACGGTGCAGCGGGGCGGCCCGGCGGCGAAGGCGGGGCTCAAGGCGGGCGATGTGATCACCCGGCTGGGCGACAGCCCGGTCGGCACCACCACGGAACTCGCCGAGGTGCTGGCGGGGAAGAAGCCCGGCGAGAAGGTCACGGTCACCTACGAACGCGCGGACTCCCGGCACACGGCCGAGGTGACGCTCGGGGAGCAGTGAGGGCACCCCGACGGGAGCGGGAGTGGTCCCGCCCCCGCTGGACCGGGGCTACACCCCTTCGGCGTCGAGGCTCATCGGCCCGTAGATCTCGGTGCCCTCCTCGAAGAGGCGCACCTGGTCCGCGCCGCCCTCCAGCAGCGCCTTCCAGTTCTCGCCGACCCAGGACTCGGCGTCGCCCTGCGTGGTGAACTCCTCCGGCTCCACGGCGGGCGGGACCTCCGTCCCGTCGGCCTTCTCGAACCGCCACGTCCAAGCTGTCATGCGGGCCTCCTTCGATCCGACTCCTGCGGGCAGGGTATGCGGTTCACGGGGCAGCCCACAGGACATCGTGGATCATCGTCCGCTCAGGTGGCCCGGTGCGCGGCGCCCGCCGGGACAGGTGAAAATCGGTTCCGTGGACGTCACTCTGCTCGGCACCGGTGCCCCCTCGGGACTGCCCCGCCCCGACTGCCCCTGTGCCGTGTGCGCGAGCGCGCTCGGCCCGGACGCGCGGGCGGCCACCGCGCTGCTGGTGGACGGGGCCCTGCTGCTGGACCTGACACCGGGCGCCGCCTTCGCCGCGGCTCGCGCCGGGCACTCGCTGGGCCGGGTCCGACAGGTGCTCCTCTCCCACCCGCACGACGGTCCCGCCGTGGAGGTCCCCGCCGGACTCCCCCAGCCGGTCCGGGTGCCGGACGGCCGCGAGCTGACCCTGCTGACCGGGCACCGGGTCCGGGCCCTGGCGATGGACGCGGGCGGTACGGGGTACGAGGTGACCGGGCCGGACGGGCTGAAGCTGCTGTACCTCCCGCCGGGCGGCTCCCCGGCGGGCCTGGAGCGGGTGGCGGAGCCGTACCACATGGTGCTGGCCGACATCGTGGGGCGCCCGGACGCGCTGGCCCGGCTGCGGGCGGCCGGCGGGGTGGGTCCGGCGACCGACATCGTCGCGGTCCACCTGGACCATGACGTGCCGCAGGCGACGGAGCTGCCCCGGCGGCTGGCGGCGGCCGGGGCGCGGACGGTGCCGGACGGGGTGACGCTGGCGGTGGGCGCGTACGACGAGGTCCCGGACGTGCCACGCCGGACGCTGGTGCTGGGCGGCGCCCGCTCGGGCAAGTCGGTGGAGGCGGAACGGCGTCTGGAGTCCTTTCCGGACGTGGTCTACGTGGCGACCGGCGGCACCCGCGCCGGGGACCGCGAGTGGGCGGACCGGGTCGCCGCGCACCGCGAGCGCCGTCCCGGCTCCTGGCGTACGGCGGAGACCACGGACCTGGTCCCGCTCCTCGCCGAGGACGGTCCGCCCCTCCTCATCGACTGCCTCTCCCTCTGGCTCACCGACGTGATGGACGCGGTCGGCGCCTGGGACGACGCCCAGTGGGCCGACGGCGGCGAGAAGGCGCTGCGCGACCGGGTCCACGAACTGACCCGGGCGGTACGCGAGACCCCGCGCACGGTCGTCGCCGTCTCCAACGAGGTCGGCTCCGGCATCGTCCCGGCCACCCCCTCGGGCCGCCGCTACCGCGACGAACTGGGCCGCCTGAACGCGGCGTTCGCCTCGGAGTGCGAGCAGGTCGTGCTGGTGGTGGCGGGTCAGGCGCTGGTGCTGCGGGGCTAGAACCGTCCTGGTTTGCGGGCCACGACCCGGTAGGTGCTGGCGAAGCGGGTCCGGCGGGTGAGGGGGGCCAGGAGGTGGTCCAGGGCGGTGGCCGCCGTCAGAGGGGCGCGCAGGGGGCGGGGGAAGGTCGTGGTGAGGTCCTGGGGCTGGTGGACGCGGGCCGTGGTGGTGACCGTGCAGCCCAGGGCGTGCAGTTCGGCCTCCAGGTTGGGCAGCGGGAGCAGGTGGGCGTGCCGGTGCGGGAGCCAGTGGGAGCCCAGAAGGGTCGCGTAGGTGCTGTCGGGGGCCGGGGCCTCGACGACGAGGTGGCCGCCGGGGCGGAGTACGGCCAGCGCGGCCCTCAGTTCGGCGCGCGGGTCGGGGACGTGGGCCAGGTGGTGGAGCATGCTGACGACGTCGTAGCGGGCGCGCAGCCGGTCGGTGACGCCGGGCGTGGTGAGCAGCCCCCGGTGGGCCTCCTCGACCCGGCCCTCGGCGAGCGCCCGTTCGACCCGCTCGGTGGGGTCGAGCCCGTCGAAGCTGGTGTACGGGAAGAACTCCCGCGCGGCCTCGGGGAAGTGGCCGTGCCCGGTCCCCACGTCGAGCCAGCTCTCGGGGTCGGCCAGCCCCGCGAGGGCACGGGCGGTGGCGCGGTGGGAGCGGCCGGACGACGAGGGGGCGCCGGTGGCCGACCGGGGGTTCTGGAAGGCGTGGGCGCAGGCCTCGCACTCGTCGAGGGCGACGGCTCGGGGTCCGCGCAGCCGGGTGCGCAGGCGGGCCGAGCCGCACCAGGGACAGTCCTCGCGGCGCGGGCCGGGGAACCGGTCGCTGACCTGCGGGGCGGAGGGCGAGGACGGCATGGCGGCTCCTGTACGGCATTTCGCGGTAAACCGGAACGTATGGGATGACGATCTTGGGTGCAATGACGTGCGCCGGGCGTGGTGGCGGTGTGGCGCGGGGCGCCTCGCGCGCGGGCGGTACTGTTCCGCGAATGGACAGCCTTCAACTCGACGACTTCACCGATCTGATCGAGCGCCCGGACGGCGGCGTGCGCCGGGACGCCGAGGCGCGGCGGGAGCGCCTGGCCGTACCGTCCGGCGCGCTGGGCCGGCTGGACGAGCTGGGCGAGTGGCTGGCG
>NZ_WWKH01000553.1:0-20468 GCF_009865595.1 Streptomyces sp. SID1328
GTCGAAGCCGAGGACGCGCTTGGTGGCCGCGACCTCGTCGTCACCGAGGGCCGAGCCGTGCGCGGCCTCGGTGTCCTGGGCGTTCGGGGCGGGCCAGGCGATGATCGAGCGCATGGCGATGAAGGACGGCCGGTCGGTGACCGCCTTGGCCTTCTCGATCGCCGCGTAGATCGCCTCCGGGTCCAGGTCGCCGTCGGTCTTGGGCTCCACGCGCTGGACGTGCCAGCCGTACGCCTCGTACCGCTTCATGGTGTCCTCGGACACGGCGGTCTCGGTGTCGCCCTCGATCGAGATGTGGTTGTCGTCCCACAGCAGGATCAGGTTGCCGAGCTTCTGGTGGCCCGCGAGGGAGGACGCCTCGTGGGAGATGCCCTCCTGGAGGCAGCCGTCACCGGCGATGCAGTAGATGTAGTGGTCGAACGGGGACGTGCCCTCGGGCGCGTCGGGGTCGAACAGGCCCCGCTCGAAACGGGACGCCATCGCCATGCCCACCGCGTTGGCCACGCCCTGGCCCAGCGGGCCGGTGGTGGTCTCGACGCCCTTGGTGTGCCCGTACTCCGGGTGACCCGGAGTCTTCGAGCCCCAGGTGCGGAAGGACTTCAGGTCGTCCAGCTCCAGGCCGAAGCCGGCCAGGTAGAGCTGCGTGTAGAGGGTCAGGGACGAGTGACCGGCGGACAGCACGAAGCGGTCGCGGCCCACCCACTGCGGGTCGGCCGGGTCGTGCCGCATCACCTTCTGGAAGAGGGTGTAGGCGGCCGGGGCCAGGCTCATCGCCGTACCGGGATGGCCGTTGCCGACCTTCTGTACGGCGTCGGCGGCCAGGACCCGGGCGGTGTCCACGGCCCGCTGGTCCAGCTCGGTCCACTCAAGGTCTGTGGTGGTCGGCTTGGTGCTCACCCTGGGTCAGGGCTCCTCTCCACATGTTGTTCGCCGGTTCGCGGCGCGTGGCGCCCGCCGGCCGCCGGTGCACTGGTGTCCACCGGCCGTTGTCGAGCCTACCCCCGAGGGGACGTGCGTTTTTTCGAGTCATTCCAGACTGCCGGGACTCGTCGCGATCCGCCTCCCGACCGGCCCGGAAGCCGCTTGGCACATGAATACGCAGCCGCTCGTCCGAGTGCTCAACCGAGCCGGGTGAGACCTCGGACGGGCGGCGTGTCGTGAGGCTCGCCAACACGAGCCGACCCCGGCGAAAAACCGGATATGGGCAACGTCTAAAGTGGCGTGGTACGCGCGAGCCTTTACCCCGCTTTCACACGGGAATGCTCGCTTGATGTCTCTGTCAGGGGTGTGCGTGACGGCCGTCGAATCCCGTCCTGGCGGCACTTCCCGGGCCCTCGAGGCTCTGGGGGAGGCCGGTCCCGGTACGAGCCGGAGCCCGGTTGACCGGTCGTTCGGAGCCCGTGTCAAGGGCTTCGTGGCGCTGACCAAGCCGCGGATCATCGAGCTGCTGCTCATCACCACGGTGCCGGTGATGTTCCTGGCCCAGCAGGGGGTGCCCGACCTGGGACTCGTCCTGCTCACCTGCGTCGGCGGTTACCTGTCAGCGGGCGGCGCCAACGCGCTCAACATGTACATCGACCGGGACATCGACGCGCTGATGGACCGCACCTCGCAGCGGCCGCTGGTGACCGGACTGGTCAGCCCGCGCGAGTGCCTCGCCTTCGGCATCACCCTCGCGGTGGTCTCGACGCTGCTGTTCGGGCTGACCGTCAACTGGCTGTCCGCCTGGCTGTCACTCGGTGCGCTCCTCTTCTACGTCGTCGTCTACACGATGATCCTCAAGCGGCGTACCTCGCAGAACATCGTCTGGGGCGGGATCGCGGGCTGCCTGCCGGTGCTGATCGGCTGGTCCTCGGTCACCAACTCGATGTCCTGGGCGCCGGTCATCCTCTTCCTCGTGATGTTCTTCTGGACGCCGCCGCACTACTGGCCGCTGTCCATGAAGGTCAAGGAGGACTACGCCCGCGTGGGCGTGCCGATGCTGCCCGTCATCGCCTCCAACAAGGTGGTCGCCCGGCAGATCGTGATCTACAGCTGGGTGATGGTCGCCGTCTCCCTGCTGCTGACCCCGCTCGGTTACACCGGCTGGTTCTACACCGTGGTCGCCCTCGCGGCCGGCGGCTTCTGGCTCTGGGAGGCGCACGGCCTGCAGAACCGGGCCAAGGCCGAGGTGACGGGGGGCAAGCTCAAGGAGATGCGGCTGTTCCACTGGTCGATCACCTACGTCTCCATCCTCTTTGTCGCCGTCGCGGTGGACCCCTTCCTCCGCTGACCGGGACGCCGACCCCTCCCGTCGCTCTTTTCTCTACTCGTCGGTAGCATCCTGGTCATGGCTGACACGGAGCAGGTTGACGCGAAGAGCGAGCGCCAGGTGAAGCGGCTCGCCCACCAGATCGGTACGTTCGCCAAGGCGCACGGGGGCGCCGAGGGGAACGTGGCTTACCTCGGCGAGCGCGGGGCCCGGATCGCCCTCGTGGGCGAGGACGGCGAGTGGGGCAACCTCGTGGCCCCCAGCGTGGAGATCGGGCGCCGGGCGGTGGAGAAGGCCGGGGTGGCACTCCAGGACGACTTCGACGGGGAGTTCGCGGCGAAGATCCGCACCAGCGCGTACGAGTGGAAGCGGATGGCCGGGATTCAGCTCTGACTCCCGCCCCCGCGCCACCTGAATCCGGTTCGTGCCGTTAGGACGTGAAACAGCGTCCTCGTCGGGAGCCGGAATGATCGACACGCCTTCGCTCGTGGATCAGTACTGCCATGGGGTGCTTCGGACCGAGCTGGGGCTCGGGACGTTCGAGGCGCGGCTGGGGCGGGGGGAGGGGCCGGCCGCGCCGGGGACCACGCTGTTCGACACACAGACGGGGTTCGCGGTGCGGCGCTGGTGTCCGCCGCTGCTCGGCCTGGAGCCGCACTGCCCGCCCGCCCGCTATCTGGCCCGGCGCCGCGAACTGGGCGTGCTGGAGGCCGGGCGCAGGCTGCTGCGCGGGTCCGGGATCACCACCTACCTGGTCTCCAGCGGGCTGCCGGACGATCTCACCGGGCCCGAGGAGATGGCCGCCGCCGGGGACGCGGAGGCGCGCGAGGTGGTCCGGCTGGAGCCGCTGGCCGAGCAGGTCGCGGACACCTCGGGCACGGTCGCCTCGTTCCTCGCCAATCTGGCCGAGTCGGTGCACGGGGCCGCCACCCACGCCGTCGCCTTCGCGGCCACGGCCTCCCTCGCCGGCCAGGGGCCCGCCCTCGCCCCCGAGCCGCCGGGACCCGGCGCGGTACGGAGCGCCGCCGCCCGCTGGCTGGCCGTACGGCGCGTGGGGGAGGAGCTGAGCGACCCCGTCCTGCTGGGCCACCTGCTGTGGATCGCGGTGGCCACGGGCCGCCCGCTCCAGCTGCACGCCGGTCCCGAGGAGCCCGGCCTGCGCACCGACCCCGCTCCCCTCACCGGCTTCGTACGGGCGACGGCGGGCCTCGGCACCGACCTGGTCCTGCTGCCCGGCCTCTTCCACCACCGGTACGCGGCCCTGCTGGCCGGCGCCCATACGCACGTCTACGCCGACTCCGGCGCCGCCCTCGCCCGTACCGGCGCCCGCGCGGCCGCGATCCTCGCGGACGTCCTGGAGCTCGCCCCCTTCGGCAAGGTCCTCTTCTCCACCGGCGCCCAGTCCCTCCCCGAACTCCACGTGGTGGGCGCCCACCTCTTCCGCGAGTCCCTCGACCGGGTCCTCGGCACCTGGCTGACCGAGGGCACCTGCAGCCCCGCCGACGCCCGCCGAGTGGCCCACCTCCTGGCGTCCGAGAACGCCCACCGGGTGTACGGGCTGAGCTGACCCCTGTACGGGCGGCCCTCCGTCCCCGACACTCGCCCCATGCCGACCGAAGCGCTCATCTCCCGCTTCCTGGACGACCTCGCCCCCCTCCGCCCACTCGCCGTCTGGGCCCACGGCTCACTGGGCGGCGGGGACTACCAGGAGGGCCGCAGCGACCTGGACCTCATCGCGGTCCTGCCCGGCCCGCTGACCCCGGCCTCCGTACGCCGCCTGATCCTGCTGCACCGGCATCTGCGCGCCGAGCCACTGGCGGACAGGCTGCACTGTTCGTACCTGACCCCGCCCACGGCAGCCGACCCGGAAAGGCCGCACCTGACCTGGGCGCACGGCCGCGTCAAGCGCCGTCCGGTCACACCCGTGACCCGGAGCGAGCTGCACGAGTTCGGCCGGGTGCTGCACGGGGCGCCGCCCGCCGCGTATCTGCCGCCGGTGCCGGACCGGGAGCTGCGGGACTTCGTCGCGGCCGACCAGCGGGACTTCTGGCGCCCGGCCGTGGACAAGGAGCGGCTCTGGACGGAGGACGTCTGGGTCGACCTCGGCCTGCTGACCTTCGCCCGCGCCACGGTGACCCTGCGCGAGGGGCGGCTGATCTCCAAGCGGCAGGCGCTCACCGAGCTGTCCGCCCTGGGGGCGCCGCGCGAGGTCGTCGAGGACATCACGCGGCGGCGCTACGGGGAACACGGCCCCGGACCCTCGCCGGACCGCAGGGCCCGGCTGACCCGTGCCTACCTCGGACCGGCCATCGACGCGCTGGTGGCCGGGTACCGCTGACTCAGGCCAGGGTGCCCACCGAGACCTCCGCCGCCGGACCCGGCACGGGGGCCTCGGTGGCCGGGCGTTCGCGGAGGGAGAGGAGGACGCGGAGGGTGGCGATCCACATGAGGCAGGCGCCGAGCATGTGCAGGGCGACCAGGGCCTCGGGGAGGTGGGTGAAGTACTGGACGTAGCCGATGACGCCCTGGGCCAGGAGGATCAGGAAGAGGTCGCGGGTGCGGGACAGGGGGTCCTTGGGGGCGTCGACCGCCTTGAGGACGAACCAGAGGGCGAAGGTCAGGGTCACCACGATCCACGCCAGCACCGCGTGCAGCTTGGCGATCATCTCCCAGTCCAGCGGGATGCGCGCCACCTCGGAGGAGTCGCCCGCGTGCGGACCGGCGCCGGTCACCACCGTGCCGGCCGCGATCAGCAGCACGGCCGTGGCCACCAGGAACCACACGAGCTGCCGTACCGCCCCGCCGACCAGCGGACGCGGTTCCGCGTCACCCTCACGGGTGCGCTGCCACGTCACGGTGGCCACGGTGATCAGGGCCGTGGACAGCAGGAAGTGCGCGGCGACCGTGTACGGGTTCAGCCCGACCAGCACCACGATGCCGCCGAGCACCGCGTTGCCCATGACCACCCAGAACTGCGCCCAGCCGAGCCGGGTCAGGTCGCGCCGCCACGGCTTCCGGGAGCGGGCGGCGATGATCGCCCAGCCGACGGCCGCGCAGAGCACGTACGTCAGCATGCGGTTGCCGAACTCGATGACGCCGTGCACACCCATGGCGCGGGTGGTGGTCAGCGAGTCGTCGGTGCAGGTGGGCCAGGTCGGGCAGCCGAGCCCGGAGCCGGTCAGGCGCACCGCGCCGCCGGTGACCACGATGACCACCGACATCACGAGAGCGGCGAGCGCGGCCCGGCGGACCGTCCGGGGGTCCGGGGTCCAGCGGTCGGCGATGAAGGCGAGCGGGTTCCGGAGGGCCGCCGCGGCGTCGGCGGGGGTCAGCTTTGGCACGCGCACCATGGTAGGCGCCCGCTTGTGCACACTTTCACGAGGGGCGCCCCTAAGTCGCGGGGGCACCTACTCCCAGCGGAAGAACTTGCCCGCCGCCGCGAGTCCCACGACCGCCCACACCGCGAGGATCGCCAGGTCGCCCCAGGGCATGCCGGCGCCGTGCTGGAGGACGTCCCGCAGACCGTCGGAGAGCGCCGATATCGGCAGCAGGCCGAGGACGTGCTGCCCCGCGGAGCCGAACTTCTCCAGCGGTACGATCACCCCGCCGCCGACCAGCAGCAGCAGGAAGACCAGGTTGGCCGCGGCCAGCGTGGCCTCCGCCTTCAGCGTGCCCGCCATCAGAAGTCCGAGCCCGGAGAACGCGGCCGTACCGAGGACGAGCAGCAGCAGGACGGCGGCCGGATTGCCGTGCGGGGACCAGCCCAGCGCGAAGGCGATGACGGTCAGCAGGATGACCTGGAGCACCTCGGTGACCAGCACCGCGGCCGTCTTCGCGGTCATCAGGCCCCAGCGCGGCAGCGGTGAGGAGGCCAGCCGCTTCAGCACGCCGTAGCGCCGCTCGAAGCCGGTGGCGATGGCCTGCCCCGTGAACGCCGTGGACATCACCGCCAGCGCCAGGATGCCGGGGGTGAGGAAGTCCACCGCCTTGCCGGAGCCGGTGTCCACGATGTCCACCGAGCTGAACAGCACCAGCAGCAGGGTCGGGATCACCACGGTCAGCAACAGCTGCTCGCCGTTGCGCAGCAGCATCCGCGTCTCCAGCGCGGCCTGTGCGCCGATCATGCGGGGGAGCGGGGCCGCTCCGGGCCTGGGGGCGTACGTGCCCGGCGCGGTGGTCATGAGCGCAGCTCCTTGCCGGTCAGTTCCAGGAAGACGTCTTCGAGGGTGTGCCGCTCCACCGAGATACGGTCCGGCATCACCCCGTGCTGCGCGCACCAGGAGGTCACGGTGGCGAGCAGCTGCGGGTCGATCTTGCCGCTCACCCGGTACCCGCCCGGCGTCAGCTCGTCGGCCGTGCAGTCGGCCGGGAGCGCCTTGAGCAGCGAGGCCACGTCCAGTCCGGGGCGCCCGCTGAAGCGCAGGGTGTTCTCGGCGCCGTCGCGGCACAGCTCCTCCGGGGAGCCCTGGGCGATGACCCGGCCCCCGTCGATGATCGCCACGTCGTCCGCGAGCTGCTCGGCCTCGTCCATGTGGTGCGTGGTGAGGATCACCGAGACCCCGTCGGTGCGCAGGTCCCGCACGAGATCCCAGGTGGCGCGGCGGGCCTGCGGGTCGAGACCGGCGGTGGGCTCGTCCAGGAAGACCAGCTCGGGGCGGCCGACGACGGCCATGGCGAGCGCGAGCCGCTGCTGCTGGCCGCCGGACAGCCGCCGGTAGGAGGTCCGGCCGCAGGAGCCGAGCCCGAGCCGTTCGATCAGGGCGTCCACGTCGAGGGGGTGCGCGTGCAGCCTGGCGACGTGCCGCAGCATCTCGTCGGCGCGGGCGCCGGAGTAGACACCGCCGGACTGGAGCATCACACCGACCCGGGGGCGCAGCGCGGCCGCGTCCCGCACCGGGTCGAGGCCCAGGACGCGCACGGTGCCGGCGTCCGGGGTGCGGTATCCCTCGCAGGTCTCGACCGTGGTCGTCTTGCCGGCGCCGTTGGGACCGAGTACGGCGGTCACGCCCGGCCGGGCCTCCAGGTCGAGGCCGTCCACCGCGGTCTTCCGCCCGTACCGCTTCACCAGGGCCTGGACCTGGACCACGGGGTCACTATGCATGGGTCCAGAGTCTAGGGAGGCGCGGCGGGGCTCAGGCGTGGGGGTGCTGGAAACCGGCCTCGCGGGGGCGGTGCAGCGGGAGCCAGTGCTCGGCGTAGGCCACCGCGTCCGCGACCGGGAACAGCCGGGCCCCGGCCGCGCCGACCCGGCCCCGCAGGACCGGGCGGTCCCGCTCGAAGTCGTGGCCCAGTTCGTCGAAGCGGTCGGAGGTGATGGACACCTCGGTCACTGTCTCCCAACCGCCGGGGCCGGGCCGCCCGACCTCCGCCATCGGCGCGGGTATCCGGTATTCGGCCAGGTGGAAGCTGGTGCAGGCGTGGTAGCCCGCGCCCAGCAGCAGCACCCGGGCGCCGAGCCGCTCGAGGCGGGCCAGCGGGCTGTGCTCACCGAGCCGGCAGTCCGGGGCGTGGCCGTGGGTGATCTCGGCGGCGCGCGGGCCGAGCGCGGCGAACGAGGTCTGCGGGTGTGCGCTGCGCCGGGCGCCGGGCCAGGTGCGCACGGTCTCCGGGACGACCCCGACCCCGCGCGAGGGGGTGGTGCGGGGATCGTAGCGGGGCATGGTGGCCCGTACCGTCTCCCACCACTCGGGCGGCACCGGGGGCGCCCGCCACAGCTCGGGGTCGGAGAGGTCGGCGGACTGGGTGGGGACGACCAGGGTGCCGTCCGGGCCGAGGGCGTCGAGGAGGCCCTGGACGACGGCGACGGCACCGCCGTTCACCCACCCGAGGGAACTCAGCGAGGAGTGCACGAGCAGGGTCTCCCCGGGCTCCACACCCAGCTCGAGGAGCTGTTCGGCGAGGGTGGAACGGGTGACCAGGGGGCCTGCTGGGACGGGGGTCGGCATGGCCCGGAGTCTGCCCGGCCGAGGTGCCGGACGCCAGCGGTTTTGCCTGGTGAGGGGTGCCACGAGCGGCGTCCCGGAGATCGTTTCCGCAGGTCGGGTTAGGTGCGCCTAAGTGACGCAGGGCACCGTGGACGGCTCCCGGCCTGGCTTGTCAGGCTCCGAAGAATTACGCAACAATAGCGTTGTGAAAAACGTCGGCGAGGCTCGGGAGACCCCCACGGGGCCCCAGGAAGAGCTAGCGACCGGTGAGCGTTCGACGCGCAACCGGGTCGCGCGGTCCATCCTGGACCACGGCCCGTCGACCGTCGCCGAACTGGCCGGCCGGCTGGGCCTCACCCAGGCCGCCGTGCGCCGGCACCTGGACGCGCTGGCCGCCGACGACGTCGTGCAGGCACGCGAGCAGCGGGTGTACGGAGCCCGTACCCGCGGCCGCCCCGCGAAGGTCTTCGCCCTGACCGCCTGCGGCCGGGACGCCTTCGACCAGTCCTACGACCAGCTCGCCGCCGACGCCATGCGCTGGATCGCCGAGCGCGAGGGCGGGGACGAGGCCGTCGCCGCCTTCGCCCGCGCCCGCTTCGCCGCCCAGGCCGCCACCTACCGCAAGGCCGTCGAGGGAGTGGAGCCCGAGCGCCGCGCCGAAGCCCTGGCCAGGGCCTTGACCGCGGACGGGTACGCTGCTACGGCACGCAGTGCCCCCCTCCCGCAACAGGGTGAGCAGCTCTGCCAGCACCACTGTCCGGTCGCCCACGTCGCCGAGCAGTTCCCCCAGCTCTGCGAGGCGGAGACGGAGTTCTTCGCCGAACTGCTGGGAACCCACGTCCAGCGACTGGCGACCATCGCCCACGGCGACGGCGTCTGCACGACGTTCATCCCCAAGATTTCCAAGACCGACAAGTCCGATCAGAGCCACCACGCAAGCACGGCCGGGAGGAACCCCGCATGACGCTCCCCACGGAGACTGCCCACCCCGAACTCGAGGGTCTGGGCAAGTACGAATACGGCTGGGCCGACTCCGACGTAGCCGGCGCCTCGGCCAAGCGCGGCCTGAGCGAGGCCGTCGTCCGCGACATCTCGGACAAGAAGTCCGAGCCGGAGTGGATGACCAAGCTCCGCCTCAAGGGTCTGAAGCTGTTCGAGAAGAAGCCCATGCCCAACTGGGGCTCGGACCTCTCGGGCATCGACTTCGACAACATCAAGTACTTCGTGCGCTCCACGGAGAAGCAGGCGGAGTCCTGGGAGGACCTGCCCGAGGACATCAAGAACACCTACGACAAGCTGGGCATCCCGGAGGCCGAGAAGCAGCGCCTCGTCGCCGGTGTCGCCGCCCAGTACGAGTCGGAGGTCGTCTACCACCAGATCCGCGAGGACCTGGAGGAGCAGGGCGTCATCTTCCTGGACACCGACACCGCGCTCCGCGAGCACCCCGAGCTGTTCAAGGAGTACTTCGGCACCGTCATCCCGGTCGGTGACAACAAGTTCGCCTCGCTGAACACGGCCGTGTGGTCCGGCGGCTCCTTCATCTACGTGCCGAAGGGCGTGCACGTGGAGATCCCGCTCCAGGCCTACTTCCGGATCAACACCGAGAACATGGGCCAGTTCGAGCGGACGCTGATCATCGTCGACGAGGACGCCTACGTCCACTACGTCGAGGGCTGCACCGCGCCGATCTACAAGTCGGACTCGCTGCACTCCGCGGTCGTCGAGATCATCGTCAAGAAGGGCGCCCGCTGCCGTTACACGACCATCCAGAACTGGTCGAACAACGTCTACAACCTGGTCACCAAGCGCGCCGTCGCCTACGAGGGCGCCACCATGGAGTGGGTCGACGGCAACATCGGCTCCAAGGTGACCATGAAGTACCCGGCCGTCTACCTGATGGGCGAGCACGCCAAGGGCGAGACCCTCTCCATCGCCTTCGCGGGCGAGGGCCAGCACCAGGACGCCGGCGCCAAGATGGTCCACATGGCGCCCAACACGTCGTCCAACATCGTCTCGAAGTCGGTGGCGCGCGGCGGCGGCCGTACCTCCTACCGCGGTCTCATCGAGATCGGCGAGGGCGCGGCCGGATCGAAGTCCAACGTGCTGTGCGACGCGCTGCTCGTCGACACGATCTCCCGCTCGGACACCTACCCCTACGTCGACGTCCGCGAGGACGACGTCTCCATGGGCCACGAGGCGACCGTCTCCAAGGTCTCCGAGGACCAGCTCTTCTACCTGATGAGCCGCGGCCTCTCCGAGGACGAGGCGATGGCGATGATCGTGCGCGGCTTCGTCGAGCCGATCGCCAAGGAGCTGCCGATGGAGTACGCGCTGGAGCTCAACCGGCTGATCGAGCTGCAGATGGAGGGCGCGGTCGGCTGACCCGCCGCCCGTACCCCGTCACGCCACACACGCAGCCACCTACGCACCAGAAAGCGAGCACCCCGACAGCCATGGCTGAGCAGAACATCCCCGTGGGGTCCACCACCGCGGGCTCGATCGCGGTCGCCGCGGAGTCGACCGTCGCCACGCGCATGAGCGCGCCCCCCTCCTACGACGTCGCGGACTTCCCCGTCCCGCACGGCCGGGAGGAGGAGTGGCGGTTCACTCCGCTGGAGCGGCTGCGCGGCCTGCACGACGGCACCGCCGTCGCCACGGACGAGGGCCTGAAGGTCGTCGTCGAGGCCCCCGAGGGCGTCACCGTCGAGAACGTCGGCCGTGACGACGCCCGGCTCGGCAAGGCCGGCACCCCGGTCGACCGCGTCGCCGCCCAGGCGTACTCCGCCTTCGAGCAGGCGTCGGTCGTCACCGTGCCCAAGGAGACCGTCCTCACCGAGCCGATCCGCATCGCGGTGCACGGCGAGGGCGGTACCGCCTTCGGCCACCAGGTGATCGAACTGGGTGCCTTCGCCGAGGCCCTCGTCGTCATCGACCACACCGGTGACGCGGTGCTCGCCGCCAACGTCGACTACGTGCTCGGCGACGGCGCCAAGCTGACCGTCGTCTCCGTCCAGGACTGGGACGACAAGGCCGTGCACGTGGCCCAGCACAACGCCCTGGTCGGCCGGGACGCCTCCTTCAAGTCCGTGATCGTCACCTTCGGCGGCGACGTCGTCCGCCTCCACCCGCGCGTCAGCTACGCGGGCCCCGGCGGCGAGGCCGAGCTGTTCGGCCTGTACTTCACCGACGCCGGCCAGCACCAGGAGCACCGCCTCCTGGTCGACCACAACACCCCGCACTGCCGTTCCCACGTCGTCTACAAGGGCGCGCTCCAGGGCGAGGGCGCGCACGCGGTGTGGATCGGTGACGTGCTCATCGAGGCCAAGGCCGAGGGCACCGACACCTACGAGATGAACCGCAACCTGGTGCTCACCGACGGCTCCCGCGTCGACTCGGTCCCCAACCTGGAGATCGAGACCGGTGAGATCGTCGGCGCCGGCCACGCCTCCACCACCGGCCGCTTCGACGACGAGCAGCTCTTCTACCTGATGGCCCGCGGCATCCCGGAGCACGAGGCACGCCGCCTGGTGGTCCGCGGCTTCTTCGCCGAGCTGGTCCAGCAGATCGGTGTCCCCGACATCGAGGAGCGCCTGCTGGTCAAGATCGAGGAGGAGCTGGAGGCCGCGGTCGCATGACGACGACCTTCCAGCGCGTCTGCGGACTGAGCGAACTGTCGGAGGACACCCCCAAGCGGGTGGAACTCGACGGCACGCCGGTCTCGGTCGTGAAGACCGAGGGCGAGGTGTACGCGATCTACGACATCTGCTCGCACGCGAACGTCTCCCTCTCCGAGGGCGAAGTGGAGGACGGGCAGATCGAGTGCTGGCTGCACGGCTCCTGCTTCGACCTCCGCAGCGGCAAGCCGTCCGGCCCGCCCGCGACGCGCCCCGTCCCCGTATACCCCGTAAAGATCGAAGGGGACGACGTGCTCGTCTCCCTCACCCAGGAGTCCTGAGGCACCCATGGCAACGCTTGAAATCCGAGACCTGCACGTCACCGTCGAGGCCGACAACGCCACGAAGGAGATCCTCAAGGGCGTCGACCTCACCGTGAAGCAGGGCGAGACGCACGCCATCATGGGCCCCAACGGCTCGGGCAAGTCGACCCTCGCCTACTCGCTCGCGGGTCACCCGAAGTACACGATCACCAGTGGCACCGTCACCCTCGACGGCGAGGACGTCCTCGCCATGTCGGTCGACGAGCGCGCCCGCGCCGGCCTCTTCCTCGCCATGCAGTACCCGGTCGAGGTGCCCGGCGTCTCCGTCTCCAACTTCCTGCGCACCTCCGCCACCGCCGTCCGCGGCGAGGCCCCCAAGCTGCGTACCTGGGTGAAGGAGGTCAAGGAGAACATGGAGCGGCTCCACATGGACCCCTCCTTCGCCGAGCGCAACGTCAACGAGGGCTTCTCCGGCGGTGAGAAGAAGCGGCACGAGATCCTCCAGCTCGAGCTGCTCAAGCCGCAGGTCGCCATCCTCGACGAGACCGACTCCGGCCTCGACGTGGACGCCCTGCGCATCGTCTCCGAGGGCGTCAACCGCGTCCGCGAGACCGGCGAGACCGGCACCCTGCTGATCACGCACTACACGCGCATCCTGCGCTACATCAAGCCGGACTTCGTCCACGTGTTCTCCGGCGGCCGCATCGTCGAGTCCGGCGGTCCCGAGCTGGCCGACAAGCTGGAGAACGAGGGCTACGAGGCATACACGAAGGGTGGCGTATCCGCGTGACAGAGCTGCCGGGCCTCCTCGACACCGAGGCGATCCGCAAGGACTTCCCCATCCTGGACCGACAGGTCCACGACGGGCGCAAGCTCGTGTACCTGGACAACGCGGCGACCTCGCAGAAGCCGCGCCAGGTGCTGGACGCCCTGAGCGAGTACTACGAGCGCTACAACGCCAACGTCCACCGCGGCGTGCACGTCCTCGCCGAGGAGGCCACGGCGCTGTACGAGGGCGCGCGTGACAAGGTCGCCGACTTCATCAACGCGCCCAGCCGCGACGAGGTGATCTTCACCAAGAACGCCTCCGAGTCGCTCAACCTCGTGGCCAACATGCTGGGCTGGGCCGACGAGCCCTACCGGGTCGACCACGAGACCGAGATCGTCATCACGGAGATGGAGCACCACTCCAACATCGTGCCGTGGCAGCTGCTCGCGCAGCGCACCGGCGCGAAGCTGAAGTGGTTCGGCCTCACCGACGACGGCCGCCTCGACCTGTCCAACCTGGACGAGGTCATCACCGAGAAGACGAAGATCGTCTCCTTCGTGCTGGTCTCCAACATCCTGGGCACGGTCAACCCGGTCGAGGCGATCGTGCGCCGCGCCCAGGAGGTCGGCGCGCTGGTCTGCGTCGACGCCTCGCAGGCCGCGCCGCACATGCCGCTGGACGTACAGGCGCTCGGCGCCGACTTCGTGGCCTTCACCGGCCACAAGATGTGCGGTCCGACCGGCATCGGGGTGCTCTGGGGCCGCCAGGAACTCCTGGAGGACCTGCCCCCGTTCCTCGGCGGCGGCGAGATGATCGAGACGGTGTCGATGCACTCCTCGACCTACGCGCCCGCCCCGCACAAGTTCGAGGCGGGCACCCCGCCGATCGCCCAGGCGGTCGGTCTCGGTGCCGCGATCGACTATCTCGACTCGATCGGCATGGACAAGATCCTCGCCCATGAGCACGCGCTCACCGAGTACGCGGTGAAGCGGCTGGGCGAGGTCCCCGACCTGCGCATCATCGGCCCCTCCACGGCCGAGGACCGCGGTGCGGCGATCTCCTTCACGCTCGGCGACATCCACCCGCACGACGTGGGCCAGGTCCTCGACGAGCAGGGCATCGCGGTGCGCGTCGGCCACCACTGCGCGCGGCCGGTCTGCCTGCGGTACGGAATTCCGGCGACCACCCGGGCGTCGTTCTATCTGTACTCCACGCCCGGCGAGATCGACGCACTGGTCGAGGGGCTGGAGCACGTACGGAACTTCTTCGGCTGAGAGGCGTGGGCTGACACCGTGAAGCTGGACTCGATGTACCAGGAAGTCATCCTGGACCACTACAAGAACCCGCACGGGCGTGGTCTTCGGGATGGCGACGCCGAGGTGCACCACGTGAACCCGACGTGCGGCGACGAGATCACCCTCCGGGTGCGGTACGACGGTACGACGATCGCGGACGTCTCGTACGAGGGCCAGGGCTGTTCCATCAGCCAGGCCTCGGCGTCCGTGCTGAACGAACTGCTGGTGGGCAAGGACCTGCCCGAGGCGCAGAAGATCCAGGAGACCTTCCTGGAGCTGATGCAGTCCAAGGGCCGGATCGAGCCCGACGACGCGATGGAGGAGGTGCTGGAGGACGCGGTCGCGTTCGCCGGTGTCTCCAAGTACCCCGCGCGGGTCAAGTGCGCCCTCCTGAGCTGGATGGCGTGGAAGGACGCGACGGCCCAGGCCCTGGGCGAGGCCGGCGCGGACGCCGAAAGGAAGACGGCATGACCGACACCGCTGAGATGAAACCGGTCTCGGAGGAAGAACTCCGCGAGGCCCTGATGGACGTCGTCGACCCCGAGCTGGGCATCGACGTCGTCAACCTCGGTCTGATCTACGGGATTCACGTCGACGACGCGAACATCGCCACGATCGACATGACCCTGACCTCCGCGGCCTGCCCGCTGACGGACGTCATCGAGGACCAGGCCAAGTCCGTCACCGACGGTCTGGTCAGCGAACTGCGCATCAACTGGGTCTGGATGCCCCCGTGGGGCCCCGACAAGATCACCGACGACGGCCGCGAGCAGCTGCGGGCGCTGGGGTTCAACGTCTGAGGCGTGCTTTTCCCCTTACGGGATGAGGCGGCGGTGCCCTCGGGCATCGCCGCCTTCGCATACCCGGCGCGCCGCACCGGTTAGGCCCCCGCACCGCTCCCACGTTAGGTTTTCCGCATGACCGACACTGCTTCCCGTACCACCGGCGCCGTCGCCGCCGGTCTCGCCACCGTCGCCGCCGACGGCACCGTTCTCGACACCTGGTTCCCGGCGCCCGAGCTGGTCGCCGAGCCGGGGCCGTCCGGCAGCGAGCGGCTGTCCGCCGACCGGGCCGCCGAACTGCTGGGCGACAGCGCGGTCTCCGCGCTCGGCCCGGACGCCCGCCGGGGCGTCGAGGTGGTCGCGGTCCGTACGGTCATCGCCTCGCTGGACGAGAAGCCGCTCGACGCGCACGACGTCTACCTGCGGCTGCACCTGCTCTCGCACCGCCTGGTCAAGCCGCACGGCCAGAGCCTGGACGGCATCTTCGGCCACCTCGCCAACGTCGCCTGGACCTCGCTCGGCCCGGTCGCGGTGGACGACGTCGAGAAGGTGCGGCTGAACGCGCGCGCCGACGGGCTGCACCTCCAGGTCACCTCGATCGACAAGTTCCCCCGCATGACGGACTACGTCGCCCCCAAGGGCGTACGCATCGCCGACGCCGACCGCGTCCGCCTCGGCGCGCACCTCGCCGAGGGCACGACGGTCATGCACGAGGGCTTCGTCAACTTCAACGCCGGGACGCTGGGCACCTCCATGGTCGAGGGCCGCATCTCCGCCGGCGTCGTCGTCGGCGACGGCTCCGACATCGGCGGCGGCGCCTCCACCATGGGCACCCTGTCCGGCGGCGGCAACGTCATCATCGCCATCGGCGAGCGCTGCCTCATCGGCGCGGAAGCGGGGGTGGGCATCGCGCTGGGCGACGAGTGCGTGGTCGAGGCGGGCCTCTACGTCACCGCCGGCACCCGCGTCACGATGCCCGACGGCCAGATCGTCAAGGCCCGCGACCTCTCCGGCGCGTCCAACATCCTGTTCCGCCGCAACTCCGTGACGGGCGCGGTGGAGGCCCGGCCGAACAACGCGGTGTGGGGCGGCCTGAACGACATCCTGCACAGCCACAACTGATCAACGGCGACCATCTGGCCGCAGAGAGACGCCCCGCCGGACGCGAGTGCCGGCGGGGCGCTTCTCATGTCCATGGAGAGTGACGGCAGGCCCAGGGCGGGCCTAAGCGGCCATGGGCGGCTCTTGATCGTCCGTCCGGTGCGGCTGATCGGGCTTTTTGAAGCGCTGCCAGGCCTCGCGCGCCTTTCCGGCGGACTCGATCACGTCTGGAATCTGGTCTAGCAGACCCTTCACAGCGAAGAGCAGCACGGAAGCCACGCCAGCGATGGCGAGAATGATGATGATGGCGGTGCCGTCCACCGATCCTTACCTTCCCTGTCATGGGTCGGAATCGGTGGCATAGGCAGCCTCGATCCGTCCCTTTCGGTCGGGACCGAGACACCTACGCTGATGCGGCGCGCAAATGTTCTCGGGTGGGTCATTGCTGACCCAGGTTTGTACAGTCGTGCGGTCTTGCCCTACCCGCCAACCCGGGATCTTGACTGACATCGTCGGCTCGGCGACCTAGTTGCACCGAGGCCCAGTCACTTAAGCTGGCTTGCCCTGCCTTCCCGTTTCGCAGCCGGGGCGCACAGGTGCGCGGAGCATTTCGCTCACTAGCACCGATGATAGCGCACGGCACACGGAAGCGCCCCGACGTCAACGAGTCGACGTCGGGGCGCTGTTGAAGTCTGTTACTCGACCACCGGCCTGATTCGGTCCAAGGGTACGTCCCACTCGATGCCGCCGCCGACCGGGCGCATGAAAGCCTGGCTGCTGATGAGTTTGTACTTCTCCTTGGTGCGCTCCTCCAGGATGTAGACCAGGTGGCCCGTGCGCTCTGAGATCCGATCCACCACCAGGGTTCCGGCGGGGTAGGGGAGCTTGCCGGTGCAGAGGGTTGTTGGAATTCGTTCGGTCACTCCTGGCCTTCCTGCCGTAGGGCGTCGGCTAGGCGGGCGGCCACATCGGCTCGTACGCGGCCCAGCTCCACGAGCTTGAGTGCCGGTGACGCGATGTCGACGGCGAGGGAGGGGAGGACGATGCCTGCGCCGGCCAGGGCTGTTTTGAGATTCTCTACCGCTGTGAAGGGGTCCTGCTGTTCCTCGGTTGCCATGAACCGGACGCTAGAGCTGGCGGGTTGGCGGGCGGTATGGTGTTTTCCCGTGTTTGCTCGGCCGGTCGTCAACATTGCTGGTGTTTTCTCAGCGGCCCAGCCTGAACCCGTAGCGCCGAGACACCGTCCTGGCCATGCTGTTGGAGCAAATCCCCCGAACGGAGACCGCTCATGGCCCGTCAGTTACGCTTCACCGGCACAGACAGCAAGGTCGATGGCTGCCCCGCCCTGCACACGGACGAGGGCACCGGTGATGTCATCGTTCAGGGCACGCCCGTCACCGACCCCGACGACCTCGCGCAGCTCCAGCACTTCGGGCCCGGTGACGCGGCGGTGGCCGTGCCGCGCGAGCTGCTGGTGAATTGGGGGCCGAAGGAGATGGGGCGCGTGCCCGAACTCGTGGACCGGGCCACCTTCCGCCGCCTCTTCGAGACCTTTAAGCACACCGCCTGGCGGCTGGAGACCCGGCGTGGTTACGCCTCGGACCGTGAGGACCCCGACTTCCAGGCGTTCCTGGCCACCGGCTCGTCGCCGTGCGACTTCAGTGAGCCCTGGTTCGTCAACATCAAGGCGCAGACCGAGGCAGGGAAGACGGTCGGTCGGGTGCGCGTCGCGGACAAGCCGCCCACTACGGAGCAACTGTTCCTGCTTGACTACGCCCGGCACAACGCGGCCGTGGGCGAGGACATCCGGTACCTGTGGCGCGAAGACGCCACCGACCTGCCCGCCGAGGACTTCTGGATCTTCGACTCGCGGCTCGTCGCGCTGTTGCACTTCGACGACGCCGACCACATCACGAGCATCGAGCTGATCACCGAACCAGCCGAGGTCGTCCGGTACTGCATCGCACGGGACGCTGCGATGCACCACGCCATAGCGCGGGACGAGTTCGAGGCACTGGTCGCTGAGGCCGGATAGCGCGCGTGACCGGTGAGCACTGACTATCAGCAAGCCAGGGTGGCCCTGGGAACGCGGCTGCGGGAGCTGCGCTTTTCATGCCCTGGTGGTCGGCTCACCGGTCAGCAACTCGCCCAGCGGCTGGCTGGCAGGGCTCCAAGGTCAGCAAGCTGGAGAACGGCAAGCAGACGGCCACCCCCGAGGACCTTAGGGCCTGGGCCGACGCGACCGAGCAGCCTGAGGTGTACGCCCAGCTGGCCGCCCGACTGGCGGGCTTCGAGTCCCAGATCAGGTCATGGCGTCGCGCGCTGGCGAACGGCTTCAAGGTGATGCATGAAGGGCTGAGCGCGGAGATAGAGCGGGCCTCGGAGATGTGGCTCTGGGAGGAGTCGGTGATCCCTGGCCTGCTGCAGACCCCCGAGTACGCTCACCACGTCATCCGGCGGTACGCCAAACTGCTAGGCGGCGCCAACGACATCGACGCCGCCGTACGCTCCCGAGTCCAGCGGCAGGAGTGGCTCTACCGGCCCGGCCGCAAGCTGCACGTGCTGATGTGGGAAGCCGCGCTGCGCTCGCTGATCTGCCCGCCCACCGTGCTGGCCGCCCAGCTCGACCGCTTGACCGGCATGATCGGCATGGACACCGTCGAGCTGGGCGTCGTCCCCTTCGCCGCCCCCGTGAAGATCGTGCCCGCCAATGGCTTCTGGGTCCTGGATGACCGGGTGGTCGTCGCGGAGGACTGGCACGCCGAGATGCGGTTGGACGACGCCGACAACATCGCCCTCTACTCGAAGGTCTGGCACACCCTCCACGAGTCGGCCGTGTACGGGACCGAAGCCCAGAACGTCATCACCGCGGCCCGCCGCGCCCTCAACCTCCGCTGACGCGAAGTCCGTCCAGTAGCCACCCCAGATACCGCCCGATCTCCCGTGCCTCCCCGCCCCCGAGTTCCGCCGCCGTGGCAACACCGTGGGTCAGGCGGAGGAGGTCCGTGGGGGTCAGGTCGGGGCGGAGGGTGCCTTCGGACTGGGCGGCTGCCAGCAGAGTTGTTGCCGTGGATTTCACCACCGTGCCGCAGGCGGTCAGCGGAGTGTCAGTCGCGGCTGTGCCCAGGAGGGTTTTCAGGCCCCTGACCTGGATCGTCGCCACGCATACCTCACCCAGCCACTCTGTCAGGGCCTCGCCCGGAGGCAGCAGTCGGGACAGTTCCGCGCCCCGCTCGCCCAGTGCGTCGATGCGGGCCGCATACGCCGCCTCCAGCAGCGCGCGGCGGGTCGGGAAGTGGCGGTACAGGGTGCCGGAGCCCACGCCTGCTCGCTTCGCGATGTCGTCGAGGGAGGCGTTCTCGCCGTGTTCGGCGAAGGCTGAGGCGGCGGCGTTGAGGAGGCGGGTGTGGTTGCGTCGGGCGTCTGCCCGCATGGGCCGGGCTTTCTGTCGGGCGGGGGTGCGTGCACGCCGAGTTTAGCCGCGCCGCTGCCGCTTCCACGGGCCCGTGATCGCCAGCATGATGCCCGGGTCCTGGATGTTGGCGAACAGGGTGTGGCCGTCGGGGGAGAAGGTCACGCCGGTGAACTCGCTGTACTCGGGGGCCGATTCGGTGCCGAGGTTGAGTTCATTGCGGGCGATCGGGTACGTACGGCCGCCGTCGGTGGCGCCGAAGAGGTGCTGCACGCCCTCCCCGTCCTCGGCGATGACCAGGCCCCCGTAGGGGGAGACGGTGATGTTGTCCGGGCCGTCGAAGGCGCCGTCGGCGGAGGGGGCCGGGTTCACCCCGAGGAGCACCTTCAGGGTCAGCGTCCGCCGCCGGGGGTCGTAGAACCACACCTGGCCGTCGTGCTGTACGGGGCTCTCCTCGCGGGCGTAGGACGAGACGACGTACACCCCGCCGTCGCCCCACCACATGCCCTCCAGCTTGCGCGCCCGCGTCACCTGACCGTCGGTGAACTGCTTGCGGACCGGCACCGTACGCGCGTCCCGGTCGGGGACGTCGACCCAGTCCACGCCGTACACCGTGCCGGTGCGTGTCGCGCGCGAGAGGTCGTCCACGAAGCGGCCGCCGGAGTCGAAGCAGCGGAACGCCTGGAGGACGCCCGCGTCGTCGGCGAGGGTGCGCAGCCGGCCCCGGCCGTGGTGGAAGCCCTCCGGCGGAGTCCAGCGGTAGAACAGGCCGTTGGGGCCGGAGGCGTCCTCGGTGAGGAAGAGGTGGCCCCGCTTCGGGTCGACCACCACCGCCTCGTGGGCGTAACGGCCCAGCGCCTTCAGCGGCTTGGGGGCGCGGTTGGCGCGGCGGTCGGCGGGATCGACCTCGAAGACGTAGCCGTGGTCCTTGGTCATGCCGTTCTGTCCGGCCCGGTCCTCGGTCTCCTCGCAGGTCAGCCTGGTGCCCCAAGGAGTA
>NZ_WWKH01000554.1:0-23540 GCF_009865595.1 Streptomyces sp. SID1328
CCCACCGAGCGCAGCGCGGCGAGGTCCCCGCCGGTCACCCGGTGCCCGGAGGGGCGCTCGGCGGGGGGTGCGGGGGCGCGTGCGGGCCCGGCCTGCGCCGGTACCCGGACGGCAGGCTCGCGCGCCACCCGGTCGTCGGCCTTGCCGATCAGCCAGTCCCGGCTGGGCACGACCAGCCCCGCCGGGGTGAACGCGATCTTGCGCAGTTCGGCGTGGCTGCCCGAGTCCTTGCGCCACAGCCCGCTGACGATGTCGACGGCCTCCTCGGGCGTGCCCGCGAACTCCAGCCCGGCGTACACCGGCGCGCACGCGTCCAGCCCGAGGTCCTGGGCGGTGAGCCGGCGGCCGAGGCGGCGGGTGAAGACCTCGGCGATCAGCGCGGGAGTGGTCCCGCGCGGCTGCTGGCCGCGCAGCCAGCGGGTGACGGAGGTCTTGTCGTATCTGAGGTCCAGCCCGTGTTCCAGGCCGAGCTGATCGACGCGACGGGCCAGACCCGCGTTGGAGAACCCCGCCTCTGCGATGAGCGCGGCGAGCTGGCGGTTGGGGGTGCGCTGCGCGGGTCGGTCCGTCATGTGCGGTGCGGTCTCCTGCCTGACAGGCCACTGAGGTGCCGGGACGGGCTGTGAACAGCCCTTTTGGCCTCACGAACGGCGCGAATGTAGCGGAGAGTGAACAAGTCGTCGCACAGTTCGCCGTGCATTCATCCGATCGTGTGAGGATTACCCGCGCGGCTGACGTCACCCGTCCGGACGTACAGTGGCGTGGGCGCCGAACGCGCCTGACAGACCCGACGAGGGGTGCCCGGCTTAGGGAGGCGCTTGCCGTGAGTGACTTGCGGTTCGTCCACATGGGATTCGGCGCGGACGCCGTCGACTACCAGGAGGCGTGGGACGAGCAGCGCCGGGTGCACGCCGCCCGGTTCGCCGACGAGGTCCCCGACACCGTGCTGCTGCTGGAACACCCCCCGGTGTACACGGCCGGCCGCCGCACCGACCCGAGCGAGCGCCCGCTGGACGGCACCCCCGTGATCGATGTGGACCGGGGCGGCAAGATCACCTGGCACGGTCCGGGCCAGCTCGTCGGCTACCCGATCCAGAAGCTCCCCCGCCCCGTGGACGTCATCGCCCATGTGCGCCGCCTGGAGGAGGCCCTGATCCGCGCCTGCGCGGAGTACGGGCTGGAGACCACCCGTGTGGAGGGCCGCAGCGGCGTGTGGGTGCTGGGCGACCCGGTCGAGCAGCGCCTCGGCGGTCTCTCCCTCGACTTCGATCCCCGGATCGCCGACGAGGAGTTCGACCCCCGGATGAACGGGCCGGAGTACGCCCCCTCCAACGCGGGCCAGCGCCGCGAGGACCGCAAGATCGCCGCGATCGGCATCCGCGTGGCCAAGGGCGTCACCATGCACGGCTTCGCCCTCAACGTGAACCCGGACAACCGCTGGTTCGACCGCATCATCCCCTGCGGCATCCGGGACGCCGGTGTCGCCTCGCTCGCCAACGAGCTGGGCCGGAACGTCACGATCGAGGAGGTCGTGCCCGTGGTCGAACGCCACTTGCGCGAGGTCATGGCCGAGGCCGTCCTCGCCCCCAGGGTGATCGAGAAGCCCGCCGCGGTCTGATCCGGGAATGCGGCCTGCGTCCGCGAGGTTTTCGCCCCCGGTAGGACCCCATGAACACGGGCGTACCCTGGTGTACGCCGAAGAATCGAAGACTTACTTCGCAACAAGCAGGGAGCCGGTCGTGTCCGCAGTCGCACCCGACGGACGCAAGATGCTGCGCCTGGAGGTCCGTAACAGCCAGACCCCCATCGAGCGCAAGCCCGAGTGGATCAAGACGCGGGCGAAAATGGGACCCGAGTACACCAAGATGCAGAACCTCGTGAAGAGCGAGGGCCTGCACACCGTGTGCCAGGAGGCCGGCTGCCCGAACATCTACGAGTGCTGGGAGGACCGCGAGGCGACCTTCCTCATCGGTGGCGACCAGTGCACCCGGCGCTGTGACTTCTGCCAGATCGACACCGGCAAGCCCGAGGCCCTGGACCGGGACGAGCCGCGCCGCGTGGGCGAGTCCGTGGTCACCATGGACCTCAACTACGCCACGATCACCGGCGTCGCGCGCGACGACCTCGAGGACGGCGGCGCCTGGCTGTACGCCGAGACCGTGCGCCAGATCCACGCCCAGACCGCGGGCCGCGAGGCCGGCCGAACCAAGGTCGAGCTGCTGGCCCCCGACTTCAACGCGGTGCCCGAGCAGCTCGCCGAGGTCTTCGAGTCCCGCCCCGAGGTCTTCGCGCACAACGTCGAGACGGTCCCGCGCATCTTCAAGCGCATCCGTCCCGGCTTCCGCTACGAGCGCTCACTGAAGGTCATCACCGAGGCCCGCGACTTCGGCCTGGTCACCAAGTCCAACCTGATCCTGGGCATGGGCGAGACCCGCGAGGAGGTCGTGGAGGCGCTCCAGCAGCTCCACGACGCCGGCTGCGAGCTGGTCACCATCACCCAGTACCTGCGCCCCTCCGTGCGCCACCACCCCGTCGAGCGCTGGGTCAAGCCGCAGGAGTTCGTGGAGCTGAAGGAGGAGGCCGAGCGGATCGGCTTCTCCGGTGTGATGTCGGGCCCCCTGGTCCGTTCCTCCTACCGCGCCGGGCGCCTTTACCAGATGGCGATCGAGAAGCGTGGTAACTACATCGCCGCCCAGGCGGTGTGAGCGAGTCGTGTGAAATCACGCACAAGTTCCTACTGGCCAGTAATGGCCGAGTCGACGCGGTCCCGTCCGTCCTCGCTGATGAGGACGCATGGCGGGGCCGCGTCGGCGTGTGGGGAACCCCAGCCGAGGCTTCACCACCGTTTGACCGGTCGGTCACGCACTGGTAACACCGAACAGTGACCCTGGAATCACGCCCCGTACACCACCCGTACCGAGGGGGGACCTCGCTCATGCAGGCCGCACCCGTCCGCGCCACCGCCATTCCGTCCTTCACCGTCGCCCTCCGCGCGGTCGAGACGCTGCTGCTTCAGGGCGGCCAGCGCACCGCCCGCCGCAACGCCTGGACCTCCGTCCTGGAGGACCGCCGCCGCGCCAAGGACCGGGTCGAGGCGCAGCAGTTCCTGGACCGCGCCGCCACCCGTCCGTAACCCCCGCCCTACGCCGGGCACCGCCGTCGAGAGTGCTCCCGCGGCCACGTAGACTCGTGGGCATGGCGAGGAAGGAAACCGCGGCGGACGCCGCGAGCGCAGGGCGACTGAAGCAGATCGCCCTCACGTACAAGATGACCCGCAAGGCCGACAAGACGATCGGTCTTGTACTCGCGGCTGTCGGGCTCGGCATTTTCGCCGTCCTCCTCGTGATCGGCTTCCTGATCGGGCACCCCGTCTACGGCGGCATCCTGGGCCTGCTGCTCGGTCTGCTGGCGACGGCGATCGTGTTCGGGCGCCGGGCCGAGCGGGCCGCGTTCGGGCAGATGGAGGGCCAGCCGGGTGCGGCGGCCGCGGTACTGGACAACATCGGCCGGGGCTGGGCGACCACCCCCGCGGTGGCGATGAACCGCAGCCAGGACGTGGTGCACCGCGCGGTCGGCAAGGCCGGCATCGTGCTGGTGGCCGAGGGCAACCCGAACCGGGTGAAGAGCCTGCTGGCGGCCGAGAAGAAGAAGATGAACCGTATCGTCGCGGACGTGCCGGTGCACGACGTGATCGTCGGTGACGGTGAGGGCCAGGTCCCGCTGAAGAAGCTGCGGACCACCATGCTCAAGTACCCGCGGGTGCTGACCGGCCCCCAGGTGACCGCCACCAACGACCGGCTGCGGGCGCTGGGCGACCTGATGAGCAACATGCCGCTTCCCAAGGGTCCGATGCCGAAGGGCATGCGGATGCCGAAGGGCGGCGGCAGGGGCCGCTAGTTCCTCCGACATGACAAGGGGCGCCCGGAGATCCTCCGGGCGCCCCTTCTCGTGTCCGACGCTGCTAGATCCTGACCTCGACGGTCCTGGCGAGCCGGTCGTGCAGGCCGCGGCCGTCGCGGTCCCAGACCAGCGCGGGGACGGCCAGGCAGAGCAGGAAGGTGCGCAGCAGGGCGCGCAGCGGGTTGACGGTGCCGGTCTCCAGGGCGACCACGCGCAGCCCGAAGAGGCGCTTGCCCGGCGTGGAGCCGAGGGTGCCCACGGTGAGCACGCTCATCGCGAAGAAGACGAGCAGGGCCCAGTTGCTGGTGGCCGGGGAGTTGCCGTGCGTGATCAGGCCGTATGCGATCAGCACGCACAGCCCCCAGTCCACGGCGAGCGCGCCGAGCCGGCGACCCGGACGGGCGATCGAGTTCGGTCCGGTCTCCGGCAGGCCGAGCTGCTGGCCCCGGTAGCCGAAGTCGGCGCCCGCTTCTTCCATGGCCGCCCTCGGCCCGGAGAGCCACGACCCCATCACTTCCCTGTTGTCCACCCGACCACGGTACTGCGCCCGCTTTCGGGCAGTACGCGCAGGGGTGGGTCGGGGCTACGGTGGAGGAGTGGCTGGTTAACTTCTGCGAAACAAACGAGTCACGCCCGAGAAATCACCGGTCCCTAGGGTCGGGACCAGCGTGTGCCACCGCACTGGCCGCACGAGACGATCTACCACCCCGGCGGGAACGGTCGGGAGTAGGAGGAGCTGGATGTTCCAGAACGCCGACGAGGCCAAGAAGTTCATCGCGGACGAGGACGTCAAGTTCGTCGACGTCAGGTTCTGCGACCTGCCGGGCGTCATGCAGCACTTCACCGTCCCCGTCGAGGCGTTCGACCCGGACGAGGAGCTGGCGTTCGACGGTTCGTCGATCCGCGGCTTCCAGGCCATCCACGAGTCCGACATGGCGCTGCGCGCGGACCTGTCGACGTCCCGCGTGGACCCCTTCCGCCGCGACAAGACGCTGAACATCAACTTCTTCATCCACGACCCGATCACGGGCGAGCAGTACTCCCGTGACCCGCGCAACGTGGCAAAGAAGGCGGAGGCGTACCTCACGTCCACCGGTATCGCCGACACCGCGTTCTTCGGCCCCGAGGCCGAGTTCTACGTGTTCGACAGCGTGCGCTTCAAGACCGCCGAGAACGAGGCGTTCTACCACATCGACTCCGAGGCAGGTGCCTGGAACACCGGCGCGCTCGAGGACAACCGGGGTTACAAGGTCCGCTACAAGGGCGGCTACTTCCCGGTCCCGCCGGTCGACCACTTCGCCGACCTGCGTGCCGAGATCTCCCTGGAGCTGGACAAGGCCGGCCTCAAGGTCGAGCGCCAGCACCACGAGGTGGGCACGGCCGGCCAGGCCGAGATCAACTACAAGTTCAACACGCTGCTGGCCGCCGCGGACGACCTCCAGCTCTTCAAGTACATCGTGAAGAACGTGGCCTGGCGCAACGGCAAGACCGCGACCTTCATGCCGAAGCCGATCTTCGGTGACAACGGCTCGGGCATGCACGTGCACCAGTCGCTGTGGTCGGGTGGCGCCCCGCTCTTCTACGACGAGGCCGGTTACGCGGGCCTGTCGGACATGGCGCGCTACTACATCGGAGGCATCCTGAAGCACGCGCCGTCGCTGCTGGCCTTCACCAACCCGACGGTGAACTCCTACCACCGTCTGGTGCCGGGCTTCGAGGCGCCGATCAACCTGGTGTACTCGCAGCGCAACCGCTCCGCGGCGATGCGTATCCCGATCACGGGCTCCAACCCGAAGGCCAAGCGCGTCGAGTTCCGGGCGCCGGACTCCTCCGGCAACCCGTACCTCGCCTTCTCCGCGCTGCTCCTGGCGGGCCTGGACGGCATCAAGAACAAGATCGAGCCGGCCGAGCCGATCGACAAGGACCTCTACGAGCTGGCCCCCGAGGAGCACGCCGGCGTCGCCCAGGTCCCCACCTCCCTCCCGGCCGTCCTCGACCGCCTCGAGGCCGACCACGAGTTCCTCCTCCAGGGCGACGTCTTCACCCCGGACCTGATCGAGACGTGGATCGACTACAAGCGGACCAACGAGATCGCCCCGCTGCAGCTCCGTCCGCACCCGCACGAGTTCGAGCTGTACTACGACGTGTGATATCGCCCCAGGTCAGAGCGGGTTTCCGCTCCCCTGGGCCGTGTGTGGGCCGTCGGCCGTGTTCTTCCTCGCCGGAAGGGCACGGCCGACGGCCTGTTTCGGGCCCCGCACAGCGAACGATGGCCAGGGGCACGGCCGGGCTGTCGCTCAGATCAGCGACTCGGCTCCGCCGGGGGTGGTGTCAGCATCCGGTGCACTCATCGGCGGGAGCGATGCCGCGCCGGGTGGTGCGGGTGCCGTCGTCCGTCGTGCCCGCCACGTCCCGCGTCCGGATGCCGTGCAGCTTCAACGCGCTGGTCACGTTCTCGCCCTTCCACCCGCCGTAGATGTCGGGGCGGAGTTCGGCGAGGCGGGCGGCGATCCGCTCGTTCCACACCCGCTCTTCCTTCTCCGCGACGACCGCCGCCACGTCGGCGAGCAGATCGTAGGCCAACAGCCCCGCCTTCTCCCGGACGGAGCGGGCGCGAGCCGCGACGACCACCGCGCCGGGCGCGTCGATGAACGCCCCGGAGACGATCCGGGCGTCGGAGCCTTCACCCACGAAGTAGTGGAGGCCCTTGTCACCCCACGCGAACATGGTGGCCCGCACGCCGCGCTTGTAGGACACCAACGCCAGCAAACCCCATGTGGCCTGGTCAGCGCCTTAGCTTGACAGTCCCCCCCACCCCATGCCCAAAGAGGCGGCACCCCCGCATAGCTGCCGCCTTCAAAAGCGCTAGCCGTCGGCCAGTTGTGTTAGTGGGACCGGGACCGCTCCTAATGCCACGTCAGGCAATGTTTGCCCTGTCCGCTACCGGCACCTCGGGGCGATGTCCCCCGTCGATATGTCCGCCGTTCGGGGACACGGCCAGTGCGGGGCAAGGCGACCCCGATCCGTCGTTCCGTCGCGAGGGAGCGGCCGACGTGCCAGGACAAATCACGTCAAGCCGTAACTCGCGTGGGCCGGTATCGCTGGGCTACTGCCCCCGACCGGAACACTTGGCGGTCCACGGGCTCGAGTTGGATGCGCTCGCGCAGACCGGCGAGCAACGTCGGCCCATGTCCGGCAAGGACCGGCTGAACAAGGAACTCGTACTCGTCGATCAGTCCCAGATCTGCCAACGCCAGGGGGAGCGTCACGCCACCCACCCACAGGCCCTCGCCTGACTCCTGCTTGAGCCGCTGAACCGCTTGCCCCAAGTCGCCTCGCACCAGGTCGGCATTCCAATCGACCCCGCTCAGCGTGCTCGACACGACGTACTTCTTCGCCCGGTCGATGGTCTCGGCGAACGGGATCTGCCACTCATCCATCCAGTCAGGCCACGTGCCCGTGGCCGGCTTCCGCCACACCGACTCCATCATCTCGTAGGTCACCCGGCCGAATAGCAGGGCATCGGCTCGCTCCATCTCAGCGGTCCAGTAGCGCATCGACTCCTCGTCCGGGGGGAGCCCTGCCTCGTGATGGCAGCAGCCATCGAGCGTGACGTTGATCGAGTATCGAAGTGGTCTCATCCCGTTGCATCTCCGTTGAGGCGCGCCCAGCGTTCGCCGGACAGTACTCAGACCACTGCCAGCGCCATTTCTCATCGGCGCGATCGCACCCACTTTGACGCCGCCCATAACGCTCGACTTCGATGCACGGTGCCGCATCACCTACCGTCGGCTCAGGGTCAACGACGAACGTCACAAACGTTGCCTGACGCGGCACTAGAGCCAGTGAGGCCAAGTGGTGGTCACTGTGCGCGGAGCGGGTGGCCACGCGACGTCCATCCATGGGGGCCGTTGAAATAGTGGAACGCGGAGGCCACCTGTGTGGGCGGCCTCCGGGCCGTCTCCGGGCCGTCCGGGGATAGCCGGCGACCACCAACGACGACAGACAACAACTGCGTTCCTCCTGGTCAGAGCCATAACGCAAAGGGGCAGTCAAGGTAGAGACGCTGCACCATCACTTCTACGACGTGTGATCGCCGCTGCTTGAAGCCAGGCGCTGCCCCCGTCTCCCTCGTGGAGGCGGGGGCGGTTCTGTTTCACCAGGTCAGCGTGGCCGCCACCGGCAAGTGGTCGCTTCCCGTGCCGGGGAGGGTCCAGGAACGGTTGGCCTCCACCCCCCGGTACAGGATCTGGTCGATGCGGGCCAGCGGGAAGGCGGCCGGCCAGGTGAAGCCGAAGCCGGTGCCGGAAGTCCGCTGGGTCGAGTCCAGGTGGGCGCGGAGACCGTTGAAGGCGCGGTCGTCCCAGGTGCCGTTCAGGTCGGCCAGGAGGAGGACCCGGGGACTGGGGTCGGCGGTGACGGCCTTCGTCAGGGCCGCGGCGCCGATGTCGCGGCTGGCGGTCCAGAAGCCGGTGCGGGGCAGGAGGCGGACGGAGCCGAGGTGGGCCACGTAGACCGCCAGGGGGCCGTCCGGGGTGGTGACCGTGGTGCGCAGGGCCCGGTTCTCGGGGAGCTTCGCGGCGGCCGGCTTGGTGGCGGCCAGCGGGCCGTAGTTCATGATGTCGATCGGGTGGGCGGCCCCGAGGGGAAGCTTGCTCCAGAGGCCGACGGTGCCGAGGACCACGTGGTAGGGGTACAGCGGCGCCAGCGTCTTGTCGTACAACGGGGTTGCCCCCGGGGTCAGTTCCTCCAGGGCCAGGAGGCCGGCGTCGGAGGCGGCCAGGGCATGGGCGGTGGCGGTCGGGTCGGGGTTGGCGGCGCCGACGTTGTGGGTGGCCACGGTGAGGTCGCCGCCCGGGTGGGACTTGTCTCGGAGGAGGCCGCCGAAGAGGGTCGTCCAGACCACGGCCGGCAGCAGGAGCGCGGTCACGGCGGACAGGGAACGGCGCAGGCATGCGACGGCCAGGAGGACCGGGATGAATACGCCGAGCCACGGCAGGACGTTCTCCACCAGGCTCCCCAGGCCCGCGTGATCCGTGATCGTCGCGTGCAGCAGGAGGACCAGGCCGAGCAGCAGCGCCAGCGCCGTGAGTACCGGGCCGCGCTTCCAGGGCTCCGGGCGGGTACCGGCGCGGAGCGCGTTTCGCATCATGCGCCCAGCGAAGACGGCGCGATGTTGCGGGGGCGTATGCGGTTTCCGATACGCGGACGATACGCAACCCCTCGTAGCCTCGATGGCATGCGTGTGCTGATCGTCGAGGACGAGCCCTATCTGGCGGAGGCCGTCCGGGACGGGCTGCGCCTGGAAGCGATCGCGGCGGACATCGCGGGCGACGGGGACACCGCGCTGGAGCTGCTGGGGATCAACGCGTACGACATCGCCGTGCTCGACCGGGACATCCCCGGCCCCTCCGGCGACGAGGTCGCGCGGCGGATCGTCGCCTCCGGCAGCGGGATGCCGATCCTCATGCTCACCGCGGCCGACCGGCTGGACGACAAGGCGTCCGGCTTCGGGCTCGGCGCCGACGACTACCTCACCAAACCCTTCGACCTGCGAGAACTCGTGCTCAGGCTGAGGGCGCTGGACCGCAGACGGGCTCATCACCGGCCGCCCGTACGGGAGATCGCGGGGCTGCGGCTCGACCCGTTCCGCAGGGAGGTCCAGCGGGACGGGCGCCACGTCGCGCTGACCAGGAAGCAGTTCGCGGTGCTGGAGGTGCTGGTCGCCGCCGAGGGCGGGGTGGTCGGCGCGGAGGAACTCCTGGAGCGGGCGTGGGACGCGAACGCCGACCCGTTCACCAACGCCGTACGCATCACCGTCTCCGCCCTGCGCAAGCGGCTCGGCGAACCCTGGCTCATCGCCACCGTGCCGGGGGTCGGGTACCGCATCGACGCCGGGAGCGGGCGTGGGTAGGGCGCCGGGGCCGAGCGTCCGCCTCCGGCTCACCCTCAGCTACGCCGGGTTCCTCATGCTCGCGGGCGGCCTGCTGCTCGCCGCGGTGTGGCTGTTCCTGCTGCGGTACGTGCCCGAGCGGGCGCTCATCGTGCCCTCGGGCACGCCGGTCAGGTACGACGTCTTCCCGGTCCGGTCCAACCTGCTACGCGTCTTCGCGCCCCGCGCGACGGCGGTGATGGCGTTCCTGCTGGTCTTCGGCCTGGTGGGCGGGTGGTTCCTGGCGGGCCGCATGCTCGCGCCACTGACCCGCGTCACGGAGGCGACCCGCAAGGCCGCGAACGGTTCCCTCTCGCACCGCATCCGGCTGCCGGGACGGAGGGACGAGTTCCGCGAGCTGGCCGACGCCTTCGACACGATGCTGGCCCGCCTCGACGCGCACGTGGCCGAGCAGCGGCGCTTCGCGGCCAACGCCTCGCACGAGCTGCGCACCCCGCTGGCGATCTCCAAGGCCCTGCTGGACGTGGCCCGCACCGGCCCGGAGCGGGACACCGCCGAACTCCTCGACCGCCTCCACGCCGTCAACGCCCGCGCGATCGACCTCACCGAGGCGCTGCTCCTGGTCAGCCGGGCCGAGCAGCGGTCCTTCGAGCGGGACGACGTCGATCTGTCCCTGCTGGCGGAGGAGGCCACGGAGACGCTGCTGCCGCTCGCTGAGAAGCATGGCATCACCATCGAGACCTCGGGAGAGTTCGCGCCCACCACGGGCTCCGAGGCGCTGCTGCTCCAGCTCACCATGAACCTCGTACACAATGCGATCGTGCACAACGTGCCTGGCCGGGGCCGGGTGTGGGTCCGTACGGCCGTCCGCTCCGACGCCGTGACGCTCACCGTGGAGAACACCGGCGAGCACCTCTCCCCAGAGCTGGCCGCGACGCTCACCGAACCTTTCCAGCGCGGTACCGAGCGTGTGCACACCGACCACGCGGGGGCCGGGCTCGGCCTGGCGATCGTCCAGACCGTCGCCCACGCGCACGACGGCACCCTGACGCTCACCCCGCGCCCCTCGGGCGGGCTCCGGATCACGGTGGAGCTGCCGGTGAGCGGCGCCAGGTGACGAGGAGGGCCGCCACCCCGGCGGGGGTGACGGCCCTCTGTTGTCACTCTGTCGTGATCGTCAAGGGACGACGACCACCACGACGCCCCCGTTGTTGTAGCCGTACCCGGGGCCGAAGCCGTTGTTGAAGCCGTAGCCGGGGCCGAAGCCGTAGCCGTAGCCATAGCCGTTGCCGTAGCCGCAGTTGCCCCACCAGCCGCAGCCGCGATTGGTCGGCACCTGGGCCGTGGTGGCCGAGGCCGTGCCGGTGGTGGCGATGGCTCCGCCTGCTGCCAGGAGGAGACCGGCGGCGGATGCCGCGACGAGGCGCTTGGCGCGGTGTGCATTCATGGACGTACCTTCCTTCCACCCCGCGTGCAATGCGACACTGCACGGTTCGGATGGCCGCGCACTCGGAGTGGGAGTCCGCGCGGTCGGTGGGCTGGCCGCCTTCGGTCGGCCGGGACGACGCTGCAGCGCGTCCCGCTCTGCGGCACTCTCCCGATGCTAGGTGAGCACCTCCGGGTCGGCATCCGGAGCCGGAAAGGGTGCAACCTTTTCCGCCGCTCGCGCTTCCTACTCTCAGGGGATCATGGACCCCGTCTCCGGGAAGGGTTGCGCGACATGGCCGAGCAGGACGACTGGCAGCGGGAGTTCGACATCGGATGGGCCGACTCCGCCGAACACAAGGAGCCGTCCGCCCGGGCCCGCATGCTCGCGGCCCGCTGGAAGGACAATCCCCCGGCCCCGCTGCCCTTCCGCGCCGACCCGACCCCGGTCCGCGGCTCGCGCCGAAGCTCGTGGGTGTCGACGGTGGTGGTCCTGGGGTGTGTGGCCGCGGTGATCCTGCTGCTGGGGTGGGCGCAGATGAGGTCGCCCTATTAACGGCAGGGACCCGGCTCAGTGGCTGGAGCTGGACTGGCGGGCGCGGGCCGACTGGGGCCGTTGCGGAGCCGAAGGTCGCGGCGCTGCTCGACCGGGCCGGGGTGGTCCGCCGGTGAAGTGGGGGGAAGCCTTTGCCGGCGGCGGCCACCGGCATGGGCCGCGCCGGGTGCACACTGGATCTGCGGGGGCGAGGTCGAGTGTGGGGTGATGCGCGATGCGGAGCCGATTTCGCAGTGACCGCCGGCTGACCGTACGGATGACGGTCACCATGTTTCTGCTCGGGCTGCTGTACGTGGCGTTCGTCGCCGCGCTGATCGTGCTGCTGAAGTCGTGGGTCCTGGTCGCGGTGCTGGTGGCCGTGATGTTCGTGGCCCAGTTCTGGTTCTCCGACAAGATCGCCATGTTCGCGATGCGCGGGCATGTGGTGGAGCGGGAGCAGTATCCCGAGCTGCACGCGGTGGTGGACCGGCTGTGCGCGATCGCGGACATGCCGAAGCCGGTGATCGCCGTGTCCGAGCTGGACATGCCGAACGCGTTCGCCACCGGCCGGAACCCCGATCACGCGGTGGTCTGTGTGACCGCCGGCCTGCTGCGGCGGCTGGAGCCGGCCGAGCTGGAGGGTGTGCTGGCGCACGAGCTGTCGCACGTGGCGCACAAGGACGTGGCCGTGATCACGATCGCGTCGTTCCTGGGCGTGATCGCCGGGCTGGTCGTCCGGTTCATGTTCTACTCGCAGCTCTTCGGCGGTGGCCGGCGCGACCAGAACACCGCCGCGGTCTTCGCCGCGGTGATCGGGGTCTCGGCGGCCGTGTACGCGATCAGCTTCCTGCTGATCCGGGCGCTGTCCCGGTACCGCGAGCTGGCCGCCGACCGCGCGGCCGCGCATCTGACCGGCCGCCCCTCGGCGCTGGCGTCGGCGCTGACGAAGGTGTCCGGCGAGATCGCCCGTATTCCGACCAAGGATCTGCGCACCGCGCAGGCGTTCAACGCGTTCTACTTCACCCCCGCGACCGGCAAGGAGCCGGGCATCGAGCGGATCTTCTCCACCCACCCGCCCCTGGAGCAGCGGCTCGCCCAGCTGGGCCGGATCTCCGCGGAGCTGGGCGAGGCCGCCGCCCCCGAGAAGACGGGCTGATCATTGGGTCTGCTGGACATCCTGCTGGGGCGTACGAAGCCGGTGGCGCCCGATCTCGATCAGCTCTTCGCGCTGCCCTCGGCGGCGATCACCCTCCAGGCGGCGGCCGGGTTCACCCCGACCGGCGCGGGCGCGGTGTGCTTCGCGACGGTGGAGGGCGCCGCGTTCGAGCAGACGCACCGGGAGGTACGGGCGCTGCTGGACGCCGACGCCGAGCGCGAGGGTCCCCCGGTGGAGCTGACCCAGGACGACTACGGGTACTCCTGGCTCAGCTCCCACCGCTCCCCCGAGCAGCTCCCCGAGCTGGTGAACGACCTCCACGCGGTGAACAGCTCGCTGGAGGCCAACGGTTTCGGCCCCCAGCTGCTGTGCTCCCTCGCCGCCTTCGAGCGGGCGGACCAGGACGACGACCGCCGGCTGGCCCTGGTGTACCTCTACAAGCGAGGCACCTTCTACCCGCTGTGCACCCGCCCGGGCCGCCAGCGCCGTGACAACGCCCTGGAGCTCCAGGTGGCGTCGACGCTGGAGGGGGACCTGCGGATCGAGAAGGACACCTCCCGGTGGTTCCCGCTGTGGGACGCGCCGGGGATGACGGGCTAGCGGCTCTTCTCCCGCTGCTGCCGCCGCGCCTCATGGGGACGCTCCCGGCGGTAGCGCCGCTCCCACTTGGCCTGCCGGTCACGGCGGTCGCGGTAGGCGCGGTACGTCTCCGGGGGCGGGCCCCCTCCGGACGGCGGGGGTGGTGGTGGCGAGCCACGGCCGCCCCTGAGGTACAGGCAGAGCAGGGCGACGGCGGCGAGCCAGTAGAGGTGGTCACCGATGCCGAGGACGGCCAGAGTGAGAGTGGCGGCGACGATGAGAACGCTCATGACGGAACCTCCTGGCGATTCAACGTACCGGCGCGGCTACTGTGCGTGCATCTCCTTTTCCGGATTCGATTACTGTGAGTGAGTGTCAGGGCACGACTCAACTGTCCTATGCCGTCCATGAGTTCACCGTCGACTGCGACGGCGAGCGCCTGAGCGCGGTACGCGCGGGAGTCCCTGGCGCAGGCCCCACGGCGGTACTGCTGCACGGCGCGGGCACCGGCAGCAAGGAACGGCTGCTGCCCCTGCTGTCGGCCTTCGCCGAGCAGGGTTGCCACGCCCTGGCCTTCGACTTCTCCGGCCACGGCCGCAGCACGGGCCACCTGTCCGGGCTCAGCCTGCGCCGCCGCTTCGAGCAGGCGGTCGCGGTGATCGACGCCCACGCCGGAGCCGGCCCCCTCGTCCTGGCCGGCTTCAGCATGAGCGGCCAGACGGTGGCGGACCTGGTACGGCACTACGGACGCCGGGTGGCCTCGGTGGGCCTGTGCGCACCGGGGGTGTTCGCGGCGGCCGCGTGGGACGAGCCGTTCGGCGACGGCACGGGCACCTTCACCAAGGTCCTTCGCACACCGGACAGCTGGCGGGACTCGCCCGCCCTGCCGGCCCTCCGCGCCTTCGAGGGCAGAGCGGTCCTGGTGACCCCGGGCACGGACACGGTCATCCCGGCAGAGGTGACGAAGGCGATCGAGGAGGCACTGTGCGCGCGAGCGCAGTACTCACACTTCGAACTCCCGCAGGCCGAGCACCAGTTGGGGCTGTGGTTCCGCGATCACCCGGAGGACGGGCGCGGGTTGGTGGCCGAGCTGCTGCCGGGGTGAATGCCGGGCGCCCCTCGGGGGCGCCCGGTCGGTGGGTCAGTGGAGCAGTGCCCGGACCATGCGGCAGGTCGTGGCGGACGGCGGGTGGACGCCGAGCCTGTCGGCCGTGTCGCGTATCGCCTCGTCGCGGGCCTGGGCCGGGAGGTAGACGCCCGAGTCGAGCAGGGCTATGGCGAGACGCATGGCCTTCAGGCGCCGGTTGTGCGTCACGTACCACTCACGCGGCTGCCCGGCGGGCAGCGGACGCTTCACGGCGGGCGTGTACGGCGAGTCGAGCGGCACGGGCCGCCTGGCGGTGGACTGGGTCGGCGACGGCTTGTTCCTCAGAGCGGCAACGGACACGGACACCCTCCTGTGGCGAGCGGAGCACCCACCGGAACCCCCCGGCGAATCCTCTCGAACACTGCCCCAGTCTACCGGCCGCCACTGACAACGGGGAGGGCGCGAAGAAGCATTGAATGCGCTGGTGGGACGGGAAATTGACGTACTGTCACAGGAGTGGCAGGAGGGGGCAAGGAATTCGAACAAGCCGAGCGGCGCGTACCGTACCCGCATGGAGATCTGGATCAACCCCGCCTGTTCCAAGTGCCGTAGCGCGCTCGACGTGCTGGACGCCGAGGGAGCCGGGTACACCGTGCGGCGCTATCTGGAGGACGTGCCGAGCGCGGAGGAGATCCGGGAGTTGCTCGGGCGGCTCGGGCTGGAGCCGTGGGACATCACGCGGACCGGGGAGGGTGTCGCCGGGGAGCTGGGGATGCGCGAGTGGGCGCGGGACGCGGAGACGCGGGAGCGGTGGATCTCCGCGCTCGCCGGGCATCCCGTACTGATCCAGCGGCCGATCATCACCGCCGAGGACGGGACGGCGCTGGTGGCGCGGTCGGAGGAGGCGGTGCGGGAAGCGCTGGGGCGGGGCGGGCCAACTGCCGTATGACGTAGGTCACTTAAGCGACGCGTGTCACCGTTGAGACACGGCGGCCGGGCCTCCCGTACATAGCGGCGTACGCTCCCCTACCCCCCTGGAGGCGCCGATGTCGCGCAGTAGAAGTCTCGGCACCAAGAAGAAGATCGCGCTGCTCGTCAGCGCCGCCGCGGTGGCGGGCGGTGGGGCCTTCGCCCTGGCGACCACCTCGAACGCGGCGCAGAGCCCGCAGGACGCCAAGACCCTGTCGTCCGCCGCGGACTCGACCGTGTGCCAGGGGTTCGCCACCGCCCTCGGCAACAACCAGAAGTTCATCGAGGGCCAGAAGGCGAACCCGGACGCGCAGTCCTCGGCCCGGATCGCCAACCGTGAGGCGGTCATCGAGCAGATCAAGGTCCAGCAGAAGGCTGCCGGCTGCACCGTTGGGGAGTCGGCTCAGGACTCCCAGGCGGGCAACCAGCAGGGCGCGGGCCAGCAGGGCGCCGGACAGCAGGCCGGTGGCGGGCAGCAGGCCGGCGGCCAGCAGAGTGCTCCGCCCGCGCAGAGCGCCCCGCCGGCGCAGGGCAACGGCGGTGGCGCCGCCGCCTCCGGCCAGCAGGTCTGCAACGGCTCCACCGTCACGCTCTCCGGCGAGGGCGGCGCCCCGGCCGCGTCCAGCAACCAGTTCCCGATCGGGACCACGCTGAAGGTCACCAACCTGGACAACAACAAGTCCACGACCGTCAAGGTCGCCTCGGTGTCCGGCAGTTGTGCCCTCCTCAACAACGCGGCCTTCGAGCAGGTCCGGGAGCCGGGCAAGTTCCTGATCCGCCGTGCCGTGATCGAGAAGGTGGGGTGAGGCGCCACGAGGTGAACGGAAACCGGTGAGACGACGGCCCGGACCGACCTGACGTCGGCTCCGGGCCGCTCCCCGGCCTCCCACACCCCGCACCCCGCACCGACGGGCGGGGTCCGTGAGTCGCCGCCTTGCGCACCCACCCGCGCAGGAGGAACAGGCGGCGCCTCCGGACCCCGCCTCCGTCATGTCCGGCCATGGTGAGCCGCGACACAAGAACCCCCAGGTAACACGGGGTTCACATACGGGCAATGATCGGGAAATCGGCTGTTGGCACGCTGCCGGACATATCGACGCGGTGTCCGTGCCGCGGCGTCGCGGCACCTCGTCTGCGCCCGAACCACCCCGAAGGATGTGTCCCCGTGACCTTCAAGGCCGAGTACATCTGGATCGACGGCACCCAGCCGACGGCCAAGCTCCGTTCCAAGACGAAGATCATCACGGGTGCCCCGGCCGGTCTCGACGCGCTGCCGATCTGGGGCTTCGACGGCTCCTCCACCAACCAGGCCGAGGGCCACGCCTCCGACCGCGTGCTCAGGCCGGTCTTCACCTGCCCGGACCCGATCCGCGGCGGCGACGACATCCTGGTGCTGTGCGAGGTCCTCGACATCGACATGACGCCGCACCTGTCCAACACCCGTGCCGCGCTCGCCGAGGCCGAGGAGCGCTTCGGCGCCCAGGAGCCGGTCTTCGGCATCGAGCAGGAGTACACCTTCTTCGACGGCACCCGCCCGCTCGGCTTCCCGGAGAACGGCTTCCCGGCCCCCCAGGGCGGTTACTACTGCGGTGTCGGCGCCGACGAGATCTTCGGCCGTGACGTCGTCGAGGCCCACCTGGACAACTGCCTCAAGGCCGGTCTCGGCATCTCCGGCATCAACGCCGAGGTCATGCCCGGCCAGTGGGAGTTCCAGGTCGGCCCGCTCGCCCCGCTGGAGGTCTCCGACCAGCTCTGGGTGGCCCGCTGGCTGCTGTACCGCACCGCCGAGGACTTCGGCATCTCCGCCACCCTCGACCCCAAGCCGGTCAAGGGCGACTGGAACGGCGCGGGCGCGCACACCAACTTCTCCACCAAGGCCATGCGCGAGGGCTACGACGCGATCATCACCGCCTGCGAGTCGCTCGGCGAGGGCTCCAAGCCGCTGGATCACGTCAAGAACTACGGCGCCGGCATCGACGACCGCCTCACCGGCCTGCACGAGACCGCCCCGTGGAACGAGTACAGCTACGGCGTCTCCGACCGCGGTGCCTCGGTCCGCATCCCGTGGCAGGTCGAGAAGGACGGCAAGGGCTACATCGAGGACCGCCGTCCCAACGCCAACGTCGACCCGTACGTGGTGACGCGCCTGCTGGTGGACACCTGCTGCGCCGCGCTGGAGAAGGCCGGCCAGGTCTGATCCCACATGCCGAAAAGGGGCGCCCGCCGAACCGGTGGGCGCCCCTTCGGCGTACCCCCGGCCAGCAGCGGGTTTCGGCCAAGAAGGCGTCAAGGAGGCGTCCAAGGAGTGAGAGAAGGCTCCTGCGCGGCGCCCGCGTCTGCTTCAATGGGCCCATGGTCGGCATCCAGAACTTCGTAGCTACGGGTCGTGAGGACCTGGAGCCGTTCTGGCCTTCCCGTCAGCACGACGACTTCGACCGAGTGTGTTGCCGCGCGGCCACCGCGCGAGCCCTCTGAGCACCGTAGATCCCTGAGCGCCGTACACCACCGGCCCCACGGACTACCCGGCCTCCGGCCAGCGCGTCACGACGAACGTCCCCCAGGCGTGCGCCCGACCACAGTCAGGGCCGCCGCCTCGCCCGACGACACTCCTCGCGCGAAAGAGCTGACCTCTCATGGCGACCCACCGTCCTCAGTCCTCCGCCACCACCCTCACCGACCGCCCCGCCGCCCCGGCCGGGGGCCCCCGGCACCGCCTGCGCGCCGTCGACCGGGACGAGGAGTGGCATCTGCCCGCCCCCGCCGTCGCGGAGACCGTGGCGGACCTGCTGCCGCCCGGCGCCACCTGGCTGCCCGCCCCGCCGCACACCCTGCCCGACCTCCCCGGCCGCCCGCCGATGGTCGGCTACCTGGTCCTGGTCCCCGCCGACCAGCGCCCGCCCTTCGCCCCGGTGGCCGTCCCCGCCCCGGCCGAGCGCGCCCCCGAGCCGGTGGTGCGGATCGACGCCGTACGCCGCATCGCGCATGTGGACGACCGTGAACTCGACCTGACGTACTTGGAGTTCGAGTTGCTCGCCCATCTGGTGGCCCACCCGCACCGCGTGCACACCCGCGACCAACTGGTCACCACGGTCTGGGGATACGGCCACGTCGGCGACGGCCGTACCGTCGACGTGCACGTCGCCCGGCTGCGCCGGAAGCTGGGCGCCCAGTACCGGCACGCCATCCAGACCGTGCGCCGGGTCGGCTACAAGTACACGCCCCCGTCGGCCGGTTGAGCCGATCTGCTCTGAGCGGACGCGCGTGCCGCCCGCGTCCGCTCCGGGCATGATCCCCGGCATGAAGCTACTCGTGCTGGGCGGAACCGAGTTCGTGGGCCGGGCCGTGGTGGAGGCCGCGCTGGAGCGGGGCTGGGAGGTGACCGCGTTCAACCGCGGCAACCGCCAGCCCCCGCCGGACGTACGGTCGTTGCACGGTGACCGCACCTCACCCGAGGGTCTGGCCGCGCTCACCGCCGACGACACCCGGTGGGACGCCGTCGTGGACACCTGGACGGGCGCGCCGAAGACCGTGCTGGACACGGCCCGCCTCCTGAAGGACCGTGTCGAGCGGTACGCCTACATATCCACCCGCTCCGTCTACACCTGGCCCTGGCCCACCCTGGGCGGCCTCGCCGAGGAGGGCCCCGTCGTGGAGGGCGCCGCCGACGCGGACGCCACCGACTACGCGGCCGACAAGCGGGGCGGCGAGCTGGCCGTCCTGGACACCTTCGGCCCCGACCGCGCCCTGCTGGTCCGGGCCGGCCTGATCCTCGGCCCGTACGAGAACGTCGGCCGGCTCCCCTACTGGCTGAACCGGATCGCGCGCGGCGGCGAGGTGCTGGCACCGGGTCCGCGCGACATGCCGATCCAGTACATCGACGCCCGCGACCTGGCCGACTGGCTGCTGAGCGCGCTGGACAAGGGGCTGAACGGGCCGTACGACCTGGCGAGCGCGCCGGGACACACCACCATGGGGGAGCTGCTGGAGCGGTGCCGGGAGGTCACCGGCTCGGCCGCCGAGCTGCGCTGGACCGACCCCGGCACGGTCCTCGCGGCCGGGATCGAGCCGTGGACCGAGCTGCCCGTATGGGCGCCGCCGGAGGGCGAGCTGTCCTGTGTGCACCGGGGGGACGTCTCGCGGGCGCTGGCCAGCGGGCTGCACTGCCGGCCGGTGGACGAGACGGTCGCCGACACCTGGCGCTGGCTCACCTCGATCGGCGGGCAGGTGCCCGGGCGGCCGGGGCGCAAGGCGCCGGGCGTCGATCCGGAGAAGGAGGCGGCCGCCCTCGCAGCGAATTCCAACTCCCGCAGTTCAGAAGGCATTTCACCGTCCGAGCGCGGGTAGACCTGGGAAATATTTGTGAGACCGGTGAACACCTCTGGGGCGGCGTGCGTATGGAAGGGCGCCGCTTCACTCCTGTCGGGCGCCTCGAAGCTGCCCCGCAAGGAAGTCAGAGGAGTTCCATGGGACGCAACATACGTAAACGCCGCTCGCCGCTGGCCGTGAAGGTCACCGCCGCATCGGCGGCCCTAGCGCTCGGCGGGGGCGGGCTGATCTGGGCAAACTTCTATGCCTCGGCTCACGAGTCGAACGACGCGTGGGGAGGCAATCGCACCAAGGCCACGGCCGCGCAGGTCGCCACGATCTCCTGCCCGGACGTCGGCCAGAAGCTGACCAACGTGCCGGACAAGGCCCGTACCGACGTCGCCGGTGAACTGTCCAACCTGGACCGGCAGATCACCGAGGCGTACCAGCGCCTGGCGACCACGCGGGACGCGCAGACCCGGGACGCGAGCTTCGTCCAGAACAGCATCCTGCAGCCGCTCAAGGAGCGCCGCCAGAACATCCTGGACCGGATCAAGCTGGAGATCACCCGCGTGGGCGGCACCGCCCCGGGTGACCTGGACACGCTGGCCAACTGCACCGGCACCCCGGCCGACCAGACCAACGCCGGCGGCCAGCAGGGCGGCCAGAACGGCGGTCAGCAGCAGGGCGGGGGCCAGCAGCAGGGCGGCCAGCAGCAGGGCGGCGGCCAGAACAACGGTGGCCAGCAGCAGGGTGGCGGTCAGCAGCAGGGCGGCCAGGGCAACGGCGGTCAGCAGGGCGGCAACATCGGCGGCCAGGCCGGCAACGGCCCCGTCGCGGCCGACTTCGTCGACATCACCAAGGCCCAGCCGAACGTGCAGGCCAAGCCGCGCCAGGCCCGCAACGCCTCACGGGGCACCTTCACCACGCGCTGCGGTGTCAACACCAACAAGAACCACAACACCGACAACGTCATCGTGGCGCCCGGTGTGAAGAACGGCGCGCACCACCTGCACGACTACGTCGGCAACCAGAAGATCGACGCGTTCGCCAGCAACAACACGTTCCTCCAGGGCGGCACGAGCTGCCAGAACAAGAACGACCTGTCGTCGTACTACTGGCCGGTCGTCCGCGTCCAGGACGGTTCGCAGGACTTCGACCAGAACAACGACGGCGGCGGCAAGGAGGGCAACGTCGGCAAGATCCTCACGCCGGTCCAGGCGCAGATCAAGTACGTCGGCAGCCCCACCGGCAAGGTCGTGGCGATGCCGCAGTTCCTGCGGATCATCACCGGTGACGCGAAGACCACCACCAACGGTCTGGCCAACGCCAACGCGCACTGGAGCTGCACCGGGTTCGAGAACAAGGTCCAGCTCACCGAGCAGTACCCGATCTGCCCCCAGGGCAGCAAGGTCGTCCGGTCCTTCGCCTTCCAGAGCTGCTGGGACGGCCAGAACGCCGACAGCGCCAACCACCGCACCCACGTGGCGTTCGCCGACGCGAACGGCAACTGCCAGAACGGCTTCAAGGCCATTCCGCAGCTCACCATGCGGCTGGTGTACGACATCAAGCCGCCCACCATCGAGAACGGCCAGGTGAAGAACGCCTACGCGGTGGACGGTTTCCCGGAGCAGCTCCACAAGCCCTCCACCGACCACGACGACTTCATCGCCATCACGAAGAACGGTCTCGCCAACAAGATCGCCAACTGTGTGAACCGCGGCCAGAACTGCTCGTGATCCACGGCAGGTGATCCCCAGCTCGTGATCCTCTGAAGACCCCCCCTCCTCAGGGGATCACGACAGAAGGCCGGTGACGGGAAGCTTCCCGTCACCGGCCTTCGCCGTGTGCGTACCGCGTCAGCCGGAGTGCTTCGCCCCGTGCCCGCTGTGGTCGGTGCCCACCTCGACCTCGCCGCCGAGCGTGCCGCGCAGGGCGTTGACCACGCCGTCGTCGCCCACCGCGACCCACTTGCGGCCGACGAGGTAGTGACCGCCGTAGTCCTTCGCGTCGTTGATCCACTCGCGCTGGCCCCGGTCGGTGGCGAAGGTGGCCAGGACGAATTTTCCGTCGGCGTTCTTGCAGAGCGCCTGGCGGATCTCGTCGGCGTCCGTCTGCATGTCCGGGCGGCACTTCACCTCGGCGGCCAGGCTCTCCAGGCTGCCGGTCGCGGTGGCCGGCACCTTCGCGGTGTCGTCCTGGTCCGCGCCGCAGCCCGCCAGCGTCAGCACCACGGCGCCCACGAGCACCGCGCTGGTCATCCTCATCCGTTCCTCCGGTCCTGGTGGGATCGAGCATCCCGCACCCGAGCCCTCGCAACGGGTACGGCTGCGAGGCCGGACATGCTCAAATCCCTGGATCGGTACGCCCCGTGCCTGCCAGAGTGGCCCGATGGACCAAGACTGGGAAGAGCGCGTGGCGGCCGCCTGGGCCGCCTTGGACACCTGGCCCGACGACGACGCGGCGGGCTTCCGTGCCGTGATCGACAAGCTGGCCGACGAGTTGCCCGAGGACCACCCGCTGGGCCTGTTCGAGCGGGCCTGCGCCTTCGACTCGACCGGCCACTCCGCCGAGGCGGTGGGCCTGTACCGCGCGGCCCTGGACAACGGCCTGACGGAGGCGAACCCCTACAAGGCCCGCCGGACGAAGATCCAGCTGGCCAGCTCGCTCCGCAACACCGGCCACGCGGAGGAGGGTGTCGCCCTGCTCACTCCCGAACTGGACGCGCCATCGGATGAGTTGGACGAGGCGGTACGGGCCTGTCTGGGGCTGTGCCTGTCCAGCCTGGGCCGGGACCGCGAGGGGCTCTCGCTGGTGCTCGGCGCGCTGGCCCCCCATCTCCCGCGCTACCAGCGGTCGATGGCGAACTACGCCCGTCTGCTGACCGAACCGGCGTGATCCGGGCCGCACATCACCCGTGCGGCGGTGACCTACGGCCGTCTGCCTCGTTCTCCCCCATGTGCAGTCACAGGATGTAGCCCAGCGTCACGCACCCGCCTCCTCCCGGAACCAGGACCCGGCCGTGGACGTCGGCCGGGCCGAGGCCGCGCTCGTCGAGCACTATCCCCGGCTGGTCCGGCTCGCCTACCTGGTGCTCCCGCCCACTCTCGGCCGGGGGCGCCGGGTCCTGACCGCACACGCCCTCGCCCAGCGCGCCCTCCCGCGCGGCCGCAAGCAGCGCGCCCTGATCCCGGCCCAGCCGGCCGGCCGGGACGGCGACCCCGGCTACGACTTCGTCCGGCTCCGGGTGCTGCGCAGCGCGCTGGAGGCGTCCGAGCCGCGCAAGGGACTCCCCAAGCCGTCCCAGCTCCCGGCTCCGCTCCCCCAGGTGTGGGGCCTGAGGCTTTTCCCGCGCTCCGGCGGCGCCGACGAACTCGCCCTGGACCAGAAGCTGTCGGCCCTCTCCGGCCCGGCTCGCGCCGCCTATGTCCTGCGCGGCCTGGAGGGGCTGGCGGACGACGACGTGCGCAAGATCCTCAAGGCCGCCGGGGTCACCCGTACCGAGTCCGCGCTGGCCGGGGCGAACGGGGTGCCCGCCCAGTACGCGCTGCTCGCCTCCCCCGAGTTCGACGCCTGCTCGCTCCAGGCCCGGCCCACCGATCTGATGCGCCGCCGCCAGCACACCAAGGCCGCGGTGGCCGCGGCCGCCGCGCTCGCGGTGGCCTGCGTGCTGGTCGCGCTGCCCGGCGGC
>NZ_WWKH01000555.1:0-13123 GCF_009865595.1 Streptomyces sp. SID1328
GCGACACCTCCGCCGCCGCCGTCGCGCACGCGGCCCGCCGGGGCGACCCGGTCGCCGTGGCCTCCTTCGAGCGGGCCGCGCAGGCCCTCGCGGCCGGGATCGCGGCGACCGCGACCCTGGTCGAGATCGACATCGCGGTGATCGGCGGCGGCGTCGGCAAGGCGGGCGACGTGCTGTTCGCCCCGCTGCGCAAGGCCCTCGCGGACTACGCCACCCTCTCCTTCGTCCAGCGGCTCACCGTGGTCCCCGCCCAGATGGGCACCGACGCGGGGCTGGTCGGGGCGGCGGCCGCCGCGCTGGCCCTCAGGCCGGACACCACCGCCGCCGGAGTCTGACAGCCGCGCGCGGCCACGGGGTGACACCCCCGTGGCCACGGCCGGTTCAGCAGCTCAGCCGGGCGTCCGCCCAGTCCGCGTGGTCGGAGTCGATGCCGTCGCCCCCGTCGGTGACGACCAGCCGTACCACCTGCGCGCCGGTGACCTCGGCGGTGAGCGGCCGGGCGGGGTCGGCGTTGGTCAGCACGCCCGTCGAGGCGGCCTTCACCCCGTCCGCCCAGATCTCGAACGCCACGCTGCCCTTCGCGCCCTTCTCGTCGTCCGCGCCCACCTGGGCGGTGACCTGGGAGCAGTGCCGCCCGGCGTAGTAGGCGACCTCGCTGGCCGCGTGCACCCCGAGCCCCTTGGCGTACACCGTGGAGCCGACGGTGAGCGGGGAGCCGTCGCCCGCCGCGTCCTCCCCGTTGCTGGTGTCCCGCTCCACCGGCCCCCACCCGCTGACCGCGGACAGCCACGGCAGATCGCTCAGGTACGAGGTCCCGGCAGGCGGCGCCACCACCACGGAGGCGGTCACCGGCAGCTCACCGGTGACCCGCTCCCCGGCCGGCGAGCGGTACCGCACGCGCAGCGAGAAGGCGTACGTCCCGACCGGCGTCCCCGGCGGCGCCGTCACCCGCCAGCGGGTGCGCAGGGAGGCCCCCTTGGGCAGGCCGCCCGCCGTGGCCGGGGACAGGGCGCGTACGGTCCAGCCGTCCGGGCCGGTCAGCGCGGCCGAGACCTCGCGGGCCGGGGTGCGGCCCAGGTCGGTGACGGTGGTGGTGAGGGTGGCCGGGGTGTCCCGCTCGATGAACGGGGCTTCGTCCAGGCCGAGTTCGACGGCAGGCGGATGCTCGGCCCAGTGGCCGTCGGCCGACACCCGGAGCAGGACGGTGCCGTGGGCCGGGACGGTGGCCGCGATGGTGCCCGCCGTGTTGGCGTCCCGGTGCTGCCAGAGGTCGCGCTGGGTGTAGCCGGGAGCGCGGGGCAGACCCACGGCGGCGGCGCTGGTGGCGACGCGCTGCGCGGTCCCGGTCTCGTTGAACAGGGCGACCGCGCGGCTGCCGTCCGCCATCTCCTTGGCGACCACCCAGCGCCCGCCCGCGCTGGAGACCACCGTGCCCTGCCGGCCCAGCGGGTCCTGGTCGACCGCGATGACCTCCTTGTTGCCCAGGATGTCCAGGGTCGCGGGGGAGGCGGTGCGCAGGTCGGTGCCGATGAGCAGCGGGGCCGCCATGACCGCCCAGAGCGAGAAGTGGGAGCGGTACTCGGTGTCGGTCATCCCGCCGTTGCCCACCTCCAGCATGTCGGGGTCGTTCCAGTGGCCGGGACCGGCGTACGGAGCGAGGGGGAGGTTCTGCTTGAGGATGGAGAGCATCGAGCCCCAGTTGTCGCTGATGTCCCCGGTGGTGCGCCAGAGCTGCCCCACGTCGGCGGCCCACTCCCAGGGCCTGTTCTCGCCCCACTCGCAGATGCTGTAGACGATGGGCCGTCCGGTGGCCCGCAGCGCGTCGCGCATGGTGCGGTAGCGCTGCTGAGCGTCTACGCCCTGGTTGTTGCAGTTGTCGTACTTGAGATAGTCCACGCCCCAGTCGGCGAACTGCCGGGCATCGCTCTCCTCGTGGCCCAGCGCGCCGGGGAAGCCCGCGCCGTCGCAGGTCTTGGTGCCCGCGCTGGTGTATATACCGAGCTTCAGACCCTTGGCGTGGACGTAGTCCGCGACCGCCGAGATGCCGTGCGGGAAGCGGGCCGGGTCCGGCACCAGCTTGCCGTCGGCGTTGCGCTGGGGGAGCGCCCAGCAGTCGTCGAGGTTGACGTACTGGTACCCGGCGTCCTTGAGGCCCTTGGCCACGAAGAGGTCGGCGATGCCCTTGACCATGTCCTCGTTGAACTCGGCCCGGCAGTGCGTGGAGTTCCAGTTGTTGAAGCCCATCGGCGGGGTGGGCGCCAGGCCCGCGGCAGGCGCCGCGGGAGGGGGCGCGGCAGTGGCCGGGGCGGCGATACCGCCCGCGCTCAGCAGCGCCGTCAGGAACAAGGCGGCTGCTCGGATGCGGTGCGTGCGGGGACGAGGGTGACGCATCGTCGACGTTCCTCCGGCTCGCGGCAGACAGGGACGGGCACCGGTGCGCGATCACGGTAGAACGTGTCCGACTCTGTTGGAAGAGGTGGGACAGTCGCGTTCGATCCTGTTGCTTCGGCTGGCCGAAATCCGTACAGCGTGACCCCTTGGGCCGTCCGGCAGTTGATCACGGCATGAAGAAGCGCAGCATGCTCGCCATCGCCAGCCTCGCCACCGGATTCGTGGTGGCCGCCCTCACCCCGTCCCACGCCGCCGAGAACGCCGGCCTGAGCGACCTGAAGGTGGACGACACCCTGAGCACCGTCGACCACATCGTGAGCCAGGACAGCTTCGACGTGGACGAGGGCGCGCTCGGCCGGTAACGGCCGGAACCGACCGCCGACACGGTGCCGGGACCCCTGCCCCAGGGGCCCCGGCACCGTGCTGTGCGCCCTCAACTGCGCGTGGTTTCCGTGCCAGGGTGGAACGGGCAAGCCCCAGGGGGCCAACAGAAGAGGGGGAACCGTGACCGTCGTCTGGATCAACGGCGCGTTCGGTGCGGGCAAGACCACCACCGCACGGGAATTGATCGAACTGATCCCGAACAGCACACTCTTCGACCCCGAGCTGATCGGCGCCGAGCTCCCGCGCCTGCTGCCGGCCAAGCGCCTCGCCGAGGTCGACGACTTCCAGGACCTGCCGATCTGGCGCCGTCTGGTGATCGACACCGCCGCCGCGCTCCTCGCCGAGCTGGGCGGGACCCTGGTGGTCCCCATGACCCTGCTGCGCCAGGAGTACCGCGACGAGATATTCGGCGGCCTCGCCGCCCGCCGGATCTCGGTGCGCCATCTGCTGCTCACTCCGGCCGAAACGATTTTGCGCCAACGCATCGCCGGACGGGAGCACTCGCCGGGCGTGCCCGACGGCGAGATGCGCGAGCGGCAGTGGGCCTACGACCACATCGAGCCCTACCGCGCGGCCCTCGCGTCCTGGCTCACGGCCGACGCGTACCCCATCGACACCAGCGGGCTCACCCCGTACCAGAGCGCCGTCCGGATCACCGAGGCCGTGGGGAGCGGGGCGGCGCGGCCGTGCGAGATCGTGCAGACGCCCGAGCCTGCCGGGGAGACCCTGGCCGCCGGGGTGCTGCTCTTCGACGCGGAGGACCGGGTGCTGCTGGTCGATCCGACCTACAAGCCGGGCTGGGAGTTCCCGGGCGGGGTGGTCGAGCGGGGGGAGGCCCCGGCCCGCGCCGGGATGCGGGAGGTCGCCGAGGAGGTCGGGATACGGCTGCGGGAGGTGCCCCGCCTGCTGGTGGTCGACTGGGAGCGGCCCGCCCCGCCCGGCCACGGCGGTCTCCGGCTGCTCTTCGACGGCGGCCGGCTCGGTCCCGACGAGGCCGCCCGAGTACTGCTGCCCGGACCGGAGTTGCGCGCCTGGCGCTTCGCCACCGAACGCGAGGCCGCCACCATGCTCCCGCCGGTCCGCTACGAGCGCCTCCGCTGGGCCCTCAGAGCCCGCGAACGCGGCGCCGCGCTGTACCTGGAGGCGGGTGTCCCGGTCGCCTGAGCGGGGTACGACGACGGTGCGCCCCCGCCCTCGCGGGAACGCACCGCCCGGCTTGCTCAGTTCGCCGCGTAGTTGTTCAGGAACAGGGCCTCCGCTACCGAGAGGCGCTCCAGTTCCTCGGGGGAGACGCTCTCGTTGACCGCGTGGATCTGGGCCTCCGGCTCGCTCAGGCCGATGAGCAGGATCTCGGCCTCGGGGTAGAGACCGGCGAGGGTGTTGCAGAGCGGGATCGAGCCGCCCTGGCCCGCGTACTGCATGGTCTCGCCCGGGTAGGCGACCGCCATCGCGTCGGCCATCGCCCGGTAGGCGGGGCTCGTGGTGTCGGCGCGGAACGGCTGGCCCTGGCCGACCTGCTCGATGCTCACCCGCGCGCCCCACGGCACATGGGCCTCCAGGTGGGCGGTGAGCAGCTTGGTCGCCTCGGCGGCGTCCACCCCCGGCGGCACCCGGAGGCTGATCTGCGCGCGGGCGCTGGACTGCACCGACGGAGTGGCGCCCACGACCGGCGGGCAGTCGATGCCGATGACGGTCACGGCCGGACGTGCCCACAGGCGGTCGGCCACCGAGCCGTCACCGATCAGCCCGACACCGTCCAGCACCTTGGCGTCCGAGCGGAACTGCTCCTCGCCGTACTCCAGGCCCTCCCAGCGGGCGTCGGCCGTCAGACCGTCCACCGTCGTCGAACCGTCCTCGGCGCGCAGTGAGTCCAGCAGGCGGATCAGCGCGGCGAGCGCGTCCGGGGCGGCGCCGCCGAACTGACCCGAGTGCAGGTTCCCGGCCAGGGTGTCGACCTGGACCCGGAGCATCGTCATACCGCGCAGGGTGGTGGTCGCCGTCGGCAGGCCCACCCGGAAGTTGCCGGTGTCGCCGATCACGATGGTGTCCGCCGACAGCAGCTCCGGGTGCGCCTCCGCGTACCGCTCCAGACCGCCCGTGCCCTGCTCCTCGGAGCCCTCGGCGATGACCTTGACGTGCACCGGCACCCCGCCGTTCGCCTTCAGCGCGCGCAGCGCCAGCAGGTGCATGACCAGGCCGCCCTTGCAGTCGGCCGCGCCGCGCCCGTACCAGCGGCCGCCCCGCTCGGTCAGCTCGAACGGGGGCGTGGTCCAGCCGGCCTCGTCCAGCGGAGGCTGTACGTCGTAGTGGGCGTAGAGCAGCACGGTCTTCGCACCCTCGGGGCCGGGCAGGTAGCCGTACACCGACTGGGTGCCGTCGGGGGTGTCCAGGAGTGCCACGTCGGTGAAGCCCTCGGCGGTGAGCGCGTCCATGATCCAGTTCGCGGCGCCCTCGCTCTCGCTCCTCGGGAACTGCTCGAAGTCCGCCACCGACCTGAAGGCGACCAGCTCGGTCAGCTCCGCCTTGGCGCGGGGCATCAGCGAGGCGACGGTCTCGGCGACCGGATTCGACGACATGGGCACGGCTCCTCGTGGGTTACGACGTTGAACTGCTGGAATACACCGATCCTCCCACAGCGGCCCACGCCGGGGACCGGCCGTAGGATGCGTGGGACATGGGGGTCCCCCGCCCCGTGTCAGCGGTGCACCGGGGGAGCGGCAGCGGCTTGATCGGAGCGATGGACCATCGTGAGCGGCGAGAACACTTCGGCGGAGGATGAGCGGCGGGTCTGGGACGTCGTCGTGGTCGGCGCGGGACCCGCGGGTGCCTCGGCGGCCTATGCGGCGGCCGTCGCCGGCCGCCGGGTGCTGATCCTGGAGAAGGCGGAACTGCCCCGCTACAAGACGTGCGGCGGCGGAATCATCGGCCCCTCCCGTGACGCGCTCCCGCCCGGCTTCGAACTCCCCTTCAAAGACCGGGTGCAGGCGGTCACCTTCTCCCACAACGGCCGCTTCGCCCGGACCCGCCGCTCCCGGCAGATGCTGTTCGGGCTGATCAACCGGCCCGAGTTCGACCAGCGCCTGGTGGAGCACGCCCTGAAGGCGGGCGCGGAGGTGCGCACCGGCGTCACCGTGCAGCGCGTGGAGCAGCACGGCTCGGCCGTCCCCGACCGGCGCACCGTCGCCGTGGTCCTGCAGGGCGGCGAGACGGTACTGGCCCACGCGGTCGTCGGCGCCGACGGCAGCGCCAGCCGCATAGGGGCCCACGTCGGGGTCAAGCTGGACCAGGTCGACCTCGGTCTGGAGGCCGAGATCCCGGTGCCGGACACCGTCGCCGAGGACTGGAAGGGCCGCGTTCTCATCGACTGGGGCCCGCTGCCCGGCAGTTACGGGTGGGTCTTCCCCAAGGGCGACACGCTCACCGTCGGCGTGATCTCCGCGCGCGGCGAAGGAGCGGCCACCAAGCGGTACTTGGAGGACTTCATCGCCCGGCTGGGCCTCGCCGGCTTCGAACCGAGCATCTCCTCGGGGCACTTGACCCGCTGCCGTGCCGACGACTCCCCGCTCTCCCGCGGCCGGGTGCTGGTCTGCGGGGACGCGGCCGGACTGCTGGAGCCCTGGACCCGTGAGGGCATCTCGTTCGCGCTGCGCTCCGGGCGCCTGGCGGGGGAGTGGGCGGTACGGATCGCCGAGGCCCACGACGCCGTCGACACCCGCCGGCAGGCCCTGAACTACGCATTCGCCATCAAGGCGGGGCTCGGCGTGGAGATGAGCGTCGGCAAGCGGCTGCTGGCCGCCTTCGAGCGCCGTCCCGGTGTCTTCCACGCCGGGATCACCGGGTTCCGGCCCGCGTGGAAGGCGTTCCGGGACATCACCACCGGCGCGACCACGCTGGGGGAGATGGTCAGGTCCCGTCCGCTGGCCCAGCGGACGCTGGCCGCGCTGGACCGGGGGCGGAGCACGCCGGACGTCCCGGCCGAACAGCCGGAGCAGCCCGAGCGGGGGGACACCGTCAGTCCGTGACGGCGATCCGGAACACCGGGTGGTCGGAGGCGGCCGCGAGGATCTCCGCGTCGGAGCTGCTCGCGGTCACCCCGGCGAAGAATTTGTCGACCTGCCAGCCCCAGCGCTCCAGGTAGGTCCGCAGGATCGGGAGCTTCTCGTCGTCGGGCAGCTCCACCGCGCCGAACGGCCGCACCTTCCGGCCGACCCGCAGCTCACCGCCGTGCGCCGCGCGCATGTTGCGCACCCACTGGGAGTGGCCGCGCGCCGAGACGAGGTACTGCTCGCCCCCGTAGGTGTGCGGGTTGACCGGGATGCGCTGCATCTCGCCGCTCTTGCGGCCGCGTACCGACAGCTCCGCGCTGCCCGCGAGACTGACACCGAGACGGGCGAGCTTGCCGATCAGCCCGTTGAACCACGTACCGAGCGGGCTTGCCTTCAGGTAGTACGGCGCGGACGACATGACGACCCCCAGGGGTTCGGGAGAGCGGTGCTCTCGCTTCTGGGTCCAGTGTGCCGAGATCGGTGCTCTCACGCAAGAGCAGTGCTCTGCTTTGTGTGCACTGCTCCGTCGCGTGGCACACTGACCCGCATGAGCACCGCAGAGGGGGCCCGCGCGCGGGCCAGGACCGAGGTCACCGCGGCCATCAAGGACGAGGCCCGCAGACAGCTCGTCGCCGAGGGCGCGGCGAAGCTCTCGCTGCGCGCCGTGGCCCGCGAGCTGGGCATGGTGTCCTCCGCGCTCTACCGGTACTTCCCGAGCCGCGACGACCTGCTGACCGCGCTGATCATCGACGCCTACGACTCGCTCGGCGAGGCGGTCGAGACCGCCCACGCGACTGTCCCCGAAGGGGAGTTCCTGCGCCGCTGGACGGTCGCCTGCGAGGCGGTACGCGTATGGGCGCTGGCCCACCCGCACGAGTACGCCCTGATCTACGGCTCGCCCGTACCCGGATACGCCGCCCCCGCCACCACCATCCCGTCCGCCGCGCGGGTGGCCATGGTGCTGATCGGCGTCGTCCGCGACACCGACCGGGGGCCCGGCCTCGCGGGTCTGCCGCTCCCCGCCGAGCTGCGGCCCGAGGCCGAGCGCATGGCGGCCGAGATCGCCCCCGAGCTGCCGGTGGAGGCCGCGCCCGCCATGGTCGCCGCCTGGGCGGAGCTGTTCGGGCTGGTCGGCTTCGAGCTGTTCGGCCAGTTCGAGCAGGTGGTGCTCGACCGCGAGCGCTTCTTCCGGCACGCCGTGACCCGGCTCGGCGCGAGTGTGGGCCTGCCTGCCTGATCCGCGGAGCTCAGACGGCCAGCACCCGCACGCCCGCCTCCTCGAACCGGCGCACCGTCTCCGGGGTGACCGAGGTGTCCGTCACCAGAGTGTCCACCGGCTCCGGGCCGCAGATCCGGGCGAACGCCCGCCGCTCCAGCTTGCTGGAGTCGGCCGCGACCACCACCCGCTCGGCGCGCTCGCACAGCAGCCGGTTGACCGCCGCCTCCGACTCGTCGTGCGCCGCCGCGCCGTGCACCGGGTCGAAGGCGCCCACCCCGAGCACCGCCACGTCCAGCGTGACCCCGTTGAGCACCCCGTCCGTGAGCGGCCCGACCAGCTCGAACGACTGCGGCCGCGCGACCCCGCCGGTCACCACGATTTTGAACTGCGGCCGTACGGCGAGTTCTCCCGCGATGTTGAGGGCGTTGGTGACCACGGTCAACGCGGGCGAGCCGGCGGCCAGATCGGGACGCACGGCCAGCGCGCGGGCCACCTCCGTGGTCGTCGTGCCCCCGGTCAGCCCCAGCGCCTCGCCCGGCGCCACCAGATCCGCCACCGCCGCCGCGATCCGCTGCTTCTCGGAGGCGTGCCGGGCCGTCTTGTAGCGGAGCGGCAGCTCGTACGACACCCCGTGCGCCACCGCCCCGCCCCGCGTCCGCACGAGCAATTGCTGCTCGGCCAGCCCGTCGAGGTCCCGGCGGATGGTCGCCGCCGACACCGCCAGCTCGGCCGCCGCCTCCTCGACCTCCAGCCGGCCCCGCTCCGCGAGGAGTTCCAGCAGTGCCTGCCAGCGGGTCTCCCGCGCCATCGGGTCTCCGTTCCTGTGATCTCCCGGCGACCCTAACGCACCGGCGATTCCCGGCCCGATGCTTGATCCTGCTCGAAAGTCGGCAGTATCTTGCACGAACGATCAGCCTGGGGAGGGTGTGGCATGAGCCATGTCGAGGACGAGCTGAACAGTCAGCCGGAGTGCTGGGAGCGGGCGGCGCGGGAGGCGGGCCAGTACCGGGCGGCTCTGCCGGTGCCGGGGGAGCGGGTCGCGATCGTCGGCTGCGGGACCTCGTACTTCATAGCGCAGGCCGTGGCCGCGCTGCGCGAAGACGCCGGACAGGGCGAGACGGACGCCTTCGCCGCCTCGGAGTTCCCGCGCGGCCGCTCCTACGACCAGGTCATCGCCCTCACCCGCTCGGGCACCACCACCGAAGTGCTCGATCTGCTGGCCCAGTTGCGGGGCACGGCACGCACCACCGCGATCACCGCCGACCCCGAGACGCCCATACGGCGGGCCGCCGACGATCTGGTGGTCCTCGACTACGCCGACGAACGCTCCGTCGTCCAGACCCGGTTCGCCACCACCGCCCTCACCCTGCTCCGTGCCCACCTGGGGCTGCACACCCCCGCCGCCGTCACCGACGCCCGCGCGGCCCTCACCATCCCGCTGCCCCAAGGGCTCGTGGAACGACGGGAGTTCACCTTCCTCGGCCGGGGCTGGACCGTGGGACTGGCGAACGAGGCGGCGCTGAAGATGCGCGAGGCATCGCTGTCCTGGACCGAGGCGTACCCGGCGATGGAGTACCGGCACGGCCCGATCAGCATCAGCACCCGGGACACCGCGACCTGGACCCTCGGCCCGGCCCCCGAGGGACTCGCCGAACAGGTGCGCGCGACCGGCGCGTTGTGGATCGAGGGCGGACTCGACCCGCTCGCCGAACTGATCCGCGTCCAGCGTCTCGCCGTCGCCGTGGCCGCCGCCCGGGGACTCGACCCCGACCGGCCCCGCCACCTCACCCGCTCGGTGATCCTCACCCCCTGAACACGGAAGGGAGCAGCCGCCGTGCCCCTCACCACCACCGGTGAACTGATCACCCGAGCAGCCCGACTCCGTACCGCCGTGGCCGCGTTCAACATCATCACCCTCGAACACATCGAGGCCGTCATCGCGGGAGCCGAGACGGCCGGAGCGCCCGTCGTGCTCCAAGTGAGCCAGAACGCGGTCAAGTTCAGGAACGGTGACCTCCGGCCCCTCGCCCGCGCCGCCGTCGCCGCCGCCGAACAGGCCGCCGCACCCGTGGCGCTGCACCTCGACCACGTGCAGAGCGACGCCCTGCTGCGCCGCGCCCCGGACGCCGGATTCAGCTCGGTGATGTACGACGCCGCCCGTCTGCCCTACGCCGAGAACCTGGCCGCCACCCAGGCGGCCGCCGACTGGGCGCACGCCCGAGGTCTCTGGATCGAGGCCGAGTTGGGCGAGATAGGCGGCAAGGACGGCAGACCCCCGCTGGACGCCCACGCCCCCGGCGCCCGTACCGACCCCGCCGAGGCGCGGGACTTCGTCGCGCGGACCGGTGTCGACGCGCTGGCCGTGGCCGTCGGCAGCACCCACGCCATGACCACCCGTACCGCCACCCTGGACCACGCCCTGCTCAAGCGGCTCGCCGCCGAGCTGGCGGTACCCCTGGTGCTGCACGGCTCGTCGGGCGTGCCGGACGACGAGCTGGTCAGGGCGGTCGAGGGCGGCATCGGCAAGGTCAACGTCGGCACCTCCCTCAACACGGCCCTCACCCGAGCGGTCCGCGAGCACCTCGGCCGGCACCCCGAGACCGTCGACCCCCGCACCTACCTCGCCGGCGGCCGGACGGCCATGGCCGACGAGGTGGCCCGGATCATCCGCGTACTCGGGCGCGCGGGTGCCTAGCCCTTCCTGACCGCCTTCAGCACCACGAACTTCGGGTCGCTGGCCACCAGTTCACAGTTGCCGAACAGCCGCTTCAGTTTCACGTGGTAGCCCAGGTGCCGGTTGCCGATCACCCACAGCTCGCCGCCCGGCCGCAGCGCGCGCTCGGCGCCGGTGAACATCCGCCAGGACGTGGTGTCGCTGGTGGCCTGGTGGGAGTGGAAGGGCGGATTGTTCAGCACCAGGTCCACGCTGCCGGACGCCACCCCGGCCAGCCCGTCCCCGACCCGGAACTCCGCGTGCCCCGGCACCCCGTTCGCCTTGTACGTGGCCTCGGCCGAGGCGACGGCCTGGAACGACTCGTCCACGAACAGGACCTCGGCCTCCGGGTCGGCCAGTGCCACCGCCGTACCCACCACGCCGTTGCCGCAGCCGAGGTCCACCACCCGGCGCCCGCGTGTCCCGGGCAGGTGCCCCAGGAAGAACCGGGTGCCGATGTCCAGCCGGTCGGCGCAGAAGACACCCGCGTGATTGACCACCGGCATCCCCGACGCCGCCCCGATCCCGTCCGGCAGGGTGTAGCCGTAGGGCCAGGGGTTGTCCGGCGTGACGAGCGAGGGGTCCGGGGCACAGAAGATCAGCCGGGCCTTCTGCTCGGCCAGCGAGGTGCGGGTCGGTCCGAGAACCCGCTCGAACAGCTTGAGGGTGGAGGTGTGGATCTCCTTCACCATGCCGGTGCCGATCACCACCGTCCCCGCGTGCACCGAGGGCGCCAGCCGCAGCAGCTGGTCCTCCAGCAGCGCCAGGCTCTTGGGCACCCGTACCAGCAGCACGTCCACCCGCCCGGGCACCGGGTCCTGCGTGGTCAGCAGCCGTACCGCGCCGGGACCGACCCCGGCCCGCGCCAGGTTGGCCCGCGTGGCCTCCTGGCTCAGGAAGGAGTCGGTGATCTGCGTCGGCCGGTGCGCGGCGAGCGCCGTCGCCAGTGCGCCCCAGCGGTCGCCGAGCACCACGACCTCGCCCGACAGATCCACCCCTTCCCCGGCCAGATGCCGCAGCAGATACGCGTCGGAGGCGTCCCAGGCACGCAGCCGGTCGCGGGGGTCGTCGGGGAAACGGGACAGCTCGGTCTCGCCCCACGGAGTCGTCATGCGGTCGTTCATCGCCCCCCAGGCTAGCCGAGCCCCAGCTCAGGCCAGGTCGGGCGCCGGTGGGGGAAAATGGGCGCATGGACGTGGAACTCTTCCCCAGGGAGCGGGCCGAAGCCGCGCCGGGCGCCGTGCACGTCCCGCACTGGCTGGACGCGGACCGGCAGCGCGCGCTGCTCACCGCCTGCCGCGAGTGGGCCCGCCCGCCGGCCGGCCTGCGCACCGTTCGCACCCCCGGCGGCGGCACCATGACCGCCCGGCAGGTCTGCCTCGGCTGGCACTGGTACCCGTACGCCTACGCCCGCACCGTCGTCGACGGCGACAACGCCCCCGTGAAGCCCTTCCCGGCCTGGCTCGACGAGCTGGCCCGGAACGCGGTCGCCGACGCCCTCGGCCCGGACGCCGTTCCCGGCGACCCCTACGACATCGCCCTGGTCAACTTCTACGACGGTGACGCCCGCATGGGCATGCACCGCGACGGAGACGAACGCTCCGAGGCCCCGGTGGTCTCCGTCAGCCTGGGTGACACCTGCGTGTTCCGCTTCGGCAACACCGAGACCCGCACCCGTCCCTACACGGACGTGGAGCTGCGCAGCGGTGACCTCTTCGTCTTCGGCGGCCCCTCCCGCCTCGCCTTCCACGGCGTCCCCCGCGTGCTCCCCGGCACCGCGCCGGCCTGGCTGGGGCTGACCGGACGGCTCAACATCACCCTGCGGGTGAGCGGCCTGGCCGCCCCTGCCGGCTGACCATGTCACATCGGTCACGAGACAGGTCACGGCCGGCGCGGATCATGCGAGACTCGCCCCCATGAGCGGCATGGCGGACCCCCGGAAGGCGGGGGCAGGACCCATCTCACGGGCGCGGCTGGACCGGGGACGCGGTGCCCTCGGCCCCGCGCTGGAGCTGGTGCACACCGGACGCGCCCCGACCCGCGCCGTGCTCACCGCCGAACTCGGCGTCACCCGCGCCACCGCCGGTGCCGTCGCCGCCGAACTGGAGGCGCTCGGCCTGATCAGGGTCGACGCCCGCCCCAGTGCCCCCGCCGGTTCCCAGGGCCGCCCCTCGCACCGGCTGGAGGTCGCCGAGGACGGGCCCGTCGCGCTGGCCGCGCAAGTGCACACGGACGGCTTCCGGGCCGCCCTGGTCGGCCTCGGCGGACGGATCGTGGCGACCACGCCCGGCTGCGAGACCGTCGACGCCGACCCGGCCAAGGTGCTCGGCGCGGTGGTGGAGGCGGGAGCCGACCTGCTGCGGGCCACGG
>NZ_WWKH01000556.1:0-18493 GCF_009865595.1 Streptomyces sp. SID1328
CGCACCGGCACGGCCTCGGCTGCGGCCACGCCGAGGACGCGCAGCCGGTGCAGCGTTCCGCCGTGCACGCCGTCCTGCGCAGCGGCGGGCGGCCGCTCGACGAGCGGAGCCGCACGGACATGGAGGCCCGTTTCGGCGCCGACTTCTCCGACGTGCGTGTGCACACCGACGCCGCGGCCCGGGCCTCCGCAGCCCAGCTCGGCGCGGCGGCGTACACCTCGGGCAGTCATATCGTCGCCGGCCCCTCCGGCATCGACTCGCACACCCTGGCCCATGAGTTGACCCACGTCCTCCAGCAGCGCTCGGGTCCGGTGGCCGGGACCGACCGGGGGGACGGGCTGCGGGTCAGCGACCCCTCGGACCGCTTCGAGCGGGAGGCGGAGACCACCGCTCGGCGCGTGATGAGTGGCCCCGCGAAGGCATCCGCCCCGGAAGCGGCCTCCCCCGCCGCAGGCCCCTCGGCGGGCGGGGGTGACGTGCAGCGGATGCACCACCCTGGCAAGATCGACGGCGAGGTGGCGCGGCTCGTCGCTCAGGCGGAGCCGAGCATCGACGCCTACATCGCCGGCTACGCCCAGTGGCAGACGGACCGATTGAACTTCAAGTGGGTGGCGAACAACGACGAGGTCAACGATGCCTACGAGGTGATCGAGGCGCAGGTCGGCGACCCCCAGGGGCGCACCAGGACGGACCTGTTGCAGGCACTGGACGGCACCATCCGCGCCGATCTGACCACTACCGCCTCGGAGACGGTCGCCAGCACCAGGGCGGCGGCAGCCATCGCCAAGTACAAGCTGATCCTCGGCCGCACCACCGACACCACCCAGTGGTCCGAGTACCAGAAGAACAAGGCTCAGGCACCCGGCGAACTCCCTCTGGACGCCCGGATGGGCCGTCGGCTGAACACCACCAAGTGGTCCGTCCCGGTCAACTACGCCTTCATGGACGGCGGTATCGAGGAGCGCGCTGTCTTCAAGATCGTCACCAGTCTGGGGCCGCGGATCGAGAGCATGCTCACCTCCGGGCAGCTCACCTCGGCCAACTTCTGGACGGCGATCGAGCAGTTGGGGGACAGCGCCCTCTGGGACACCACGAAGGCCCCGGAGGACGGCGGGCCGCAGGCGATGCTGGGCCACGAGATCCTCCAGCTCATCGAGTCGGGCTACCGTTTCTACGACCGGGCCAGCGCCTTCGCCCAAGGCAGCCGACTGGTCGCGGTCCACCCCGACAAGCAGTCGGCCGACCCGAGCGACAAGCAGATCCCGCTCACCTGACCGCCCGCGGGGGCGGAGGGCAGAGTGCCCGAAGGCTCACCCCCTGCCCCGCCCCAGCCGCACCGGCACCTCCCTGTGCCCATTGCTGATCAGCGACGGCACCGGCCGCAACTCGGCCACCGGGACCGCGAGTTCCAGCTCCGGGAACCGTTCGAACAACTCCCGCAACACCGTCCCCACCTCCAGCCTGGCCAGCGGAGCGCCCAGGCAGAAGTGGATGCCGTGGCCGAAGGCCAAGTGGTCCTTCACCGGGCGGGTGGCGTCGAAGGTGTCGGCGGATTCGCCGTGCCAGGACGGGTGGCGGTTGGCGGCCGCGTAGGAGGCGAGGATCGGGGCGCCCTTGGGGATGAGCCGGCCGTCCGGGAGGGGGATGTCGCGGACCGCGTAGCGGAGCGGGAGGTGTTTCACCGCGGGCTCGTGGCGAAGGGTCTCCTCCACCACGTCGGCCCAGCTCGCACGGCCCTCGCGGACGTGGGCGAGCTGGGCCGGGTCGGTCAGGAGGGTGGTGATCGCCTGGTCGATGACGTTCACCGTCGTCTCGTAGCCCGCGCTGATCACCAGGAGAAGGGTGTCGCGCAGCTCCTCGTGGCTCAGCGCGTCGCCGGCGCCCTCCTCGTCCCGAGCCATGATGAGGGCGGAGGTCAGGTCGTCGGCCGGGGTCACCCGCTTCGCCTCGATCAGCGCGTCCAGCCACTTGTGCAGCGCCCTCGTGTTCTGGGTCGCCTGCTCCACGGTGAGCGTCGTGTCGAAGACGCCGTCCACGGCCGCGCGGAACTCCGGCGTGTGCACCTCCGGTACGCCCATCAGCCTACTGATCACCCTGATGGGCAGGGGGTACGCCAGGTGTTCGCGCAGGTCGGTCACCTCGTCCCCCGGGCGCTCGGCCAGGGCGTCCAGCAGGTCCGCCACGATCGACTCGATCACCGGCTGGAGCGCCGCGATCCGGCGGGCGCTGAACGCCGGGGCGACCATGCGGCGCAACCTGCGGTGATCGCCGCCGTACGCCGTGAACATGTTGGTCACCGCCACCCAGAGCGCCAACGGCCACGTCGGAGCCGTCTCGGCGAAGGCCGGCCAGTGGGCGCGGGGGTCCTTCGAGACGTCCGGGCTGGTCAGAAGGGATTTCAGCAGGGCCGGGTCGCTCACCGACCAGGCTGTGACCCCGAGGATGTCCACCCGCGTGGCCGGCCCTCGGGCGTGCAGCGCCCGGTGTTCGGCGTGGTGATCGGCGCCTGTGGGATCGAGGAACAGGGGTGGCGGCTGCTCGGGCACGGGGGCTCCTCGGCGAGAGGGACGACGTGTTCAACGGTAGGAGTGGCACTCCCGGTTGACCAGGCCGCCTCACCAGGGCAGCACCCCCGCCCCCTCCTGGAACGTCCCGCTCGCCTCCTTCTCGCACGCCAGCCGCACGATCACCTCCGCCCCCTCCGCCACACTCTGCGTCCCCGTGTGGTGGTTGAGGTCCGTCGCCGTGAAGCCGGGGTCCGCCGCGTTGATGCGCAGATTCGGGAACGCCTTCGCGTACTGCACGGTCAGCATGTTCAAGGCGGCCTTGGAGGCGGGGTAGGAGAGGTCGGGGTAGAAGTGCTCCGGGGCGGACGGGTCGGCGAGGGCGCGGGTGAGGGCCAGGCCGCTGCTGACGTTGACCACGACCGGGGCGGGGGAGCGGAGGAGGAGGGGGAGGAAGGCCTGCAGGACGCGGACCGGGCCGAAGACGTTCGTCTCGAAGACCTCCCGGACGTCGTCCGCCGTGACCGCCGCCGGGTCGACGAAGCCGCCGTCCGGGCGGCGCGGCTCGATGCCCGCGTTGTTGACCAGGACGTCCAGGCCGCCCGCCGCCTCCAGCGTGCGGGCCGCCGCGAGCACGGACGCGTCGTCGGTCACGTCGAGCTGGACGAACGCCGCGCCCAGCTCCTCCGCCGCCCGCCTGCCCCGCCCCTCGTCGCGGGCGCCGATGTACACGGTGTGGCCCTCGGCCAGCAGGCGGCGGGCGGTCTCGAAGCCGAGGCCCTTGTTCGCTCCGGTGATCAGTGTGTTCGTCATGGTTCCAGCCTCCGCCGGACGCACGCCGGCAGCCAGAGGACCGGTTTTCCTGGGACTGGCGGTACCAGGCGGCCGTACGCCCCGCGCGGCACACTGGACCGTATGGCGAGCGCGGAACTCGGGACGGCGATCCACCGCTGGCGGGACAGGCTCCCGCCCGGCGAGGCGGGGCTGCCCCTGGGCGGCCGCAGGCGGGCATCCGGGCTGCGGCGGGAGGAGCTGGCCCAGCTCGCCGGGATCTCCGTCGACTATGTGACCCGGCTGGAGCAGGGCCGCGCCACCAACCCCTCCTCCCAGGTCGTGGAGGCGCTCACCCGGGCGCTGCGCCTGTCGGCGGCCGAGCGGGACCACCTGTACCGGCTCGCCGGACTCGCCCCGCCCGCCCCGACGAGTGTGCCCACCTTCATCCCGCCCAGCGTGCACCGGCTGCTGGACCGCCTCGGCAGCACCCCGGTCGCCGTCTACGACGCCACCTGGACCCTGCTCACCGCCAACCCGTCCTACGCGGCCCTCATGGGCGACTCCACCCGCTGGAAGGGGCACCAGCTCAACGGTGTCTGGCGGCACTTCGCCGGACCCGGCTCCGGCGTACGGCACACCCCCGAGTCACTGGCCGCCTTCGAGTCCGCTCTCGTCGCCGACCTCCGCGCGGCCGCCGGACGGTACCCCCACGACCGCGCCCTCGCCGGGCTGATCGCCGAACTGCGCGCCCACAGCACCCGGTTCGCCGAGCTGTGGGACAGCGGCACCGTCGGCGTCCACGAGGCGGCGCGCAAGACCATCGACCACCCGGTGGCCGGCCCGCTGACCCTCGACTGCGACATCCTCTCCGTCGCGGGCAGCGATCTGCGGGTCATGGTCTACACCGCCGAACCCGGCACCGAGGACGCCGAACGTCTCGCTCTGCTCATGGTGTGGGGGACCCGGGAGGTGGCCGTCTGAAGCCCGGGTGACACCCTGTCCGGCAATGCCCGTCTGCCGCGCGACGCCATGCACCGCTCTAGGAGCCCGCCACCGGATACCGGTGCACCGGCGGCAGCCCCGTCAGCAGACCCGGCCACACCGTGTCGATGACATGCGCGCTCGGCGTGAACAGCGGCCGCGGCAGCACCGCCGGATCGTGCCACTCCCAGCGGTCGACCAACTCCGGCTCACGCACGCTCGGTTCACCCTTGAACGCGCTCACCCGCACCGCGGCCGTCACACGCGGGATGCCGTGCACGGAGTCCATCAGCAGCGCCAGCAGCCGCGCGTCCTCCGCATCGGCCCGCAGCCCCGTCTCCTCGGCCAACTCCCGTACGGCGGCCTCCGCGAAGCCCTCCCCGGCGTCGTTCTTGCCACCCGGCAGCTCCCACACCCCGCGCTTCTTCGACCAGCCCAGCAGTACCCGGCCCGCCGCGTCGGTCACGGCGACCCCGGCACCGGTGAGCGCGTGCGGCGAGGGCCGTCCCTTGTCGGCGTAGGCGATGTCCTGCACCACTTCCCCTTCCGATGGGGCGGAAGCGCCCCTCACTCCTGCTTCCGCCATGCCTGGACCCCCAGTCTGCCTGTCGTCCCGAGGTCCAGTTCCGGCGTCACCGTCACCGGCGCGGCGCCCGCCCTGGCGCGGACGCGGAGGTAGGGGGCGTTCACCGCGCCGCCGACCGCCTCCACCGTGTTGCGCCAGACGACGCCGGACAGGGCGCGCTCGCCGGGCCGCAGAGTCAGGGGGCGGGCCACGTCGGGCGGGCCGCCGAGCTGGGCGACCTCGGCGGAGGGCAGTATCTTCACCCCCTCGACGCGCTCGTGCTCGGCGTCGATGATCTCCAACTCCGGGCGCCCGTAGACCGCGTACGGCTCCTTGCCGCAGTTCTCCAGGTGCAGGCCCACCACGCGCAGCCCCATCGCCGCGTCCCCCTCGTCGGCGTACACCCGCACCCCGGACGCGGGGCACGGACCGCCGGGAGCCGGGGCCTCGGCGCTCGGGATGCTGCGCACGGACAGGAGCGACACGCTGGTGCCGCCCGCGGTGTCCCCGTAGCTCCGGCTCATCGCCACCCGGCCGCGCACGGACTTGCCCGGTCCGACCGGGCCCACGACCCGGCTCGCCCCGGTGTACCCTCTGGCGTCGAAGACGACCGTGTACGTCATGTCGTGCGCGGCCGGGTTGGTCACCTCGAACTCCGCCGTCAGGGAACTCGCCCGGCAGACGCCCTCCTGGTCGATCGCACCGGCGTACAGCCGGGTGATCCGTACCCCGTCCCGGGCGGTCCCCGTGCCGGACGGCACCGGGGTGGGCGTGCCCGGCGGGCGCGGGGCGTCGGCGGTGGCCGTGGGACGGGCGCGAGGGACCTCGCCGTAGGGCGGGGCCTTCGACGGACACAGGGCCTCCGCGCGCACCCCGCCGGCGCCCGCGCCGGGCTCGGCGGTGCCGCACCCGGCGAGGGCCAGAAAGGCGAGCACTCCCACACCTGCGAATGATCTGCGCATCCGGTGAGTCGATCAGGAGCGGCCCCCACCGGCTGTGATGGAAGCCACTCCTCCGGTCACAGGGCTGTCACAGCGCCCCGCCCCGCTTCTCGAACGTCCGCAGAATCCGGTCCGCCGCCAGGGTCGCGGTCAACGACCCTTCCCTGACCTCCCGTTCGAGGTCCGGTGCGAGTCTCCTGACCTCGGGGTCGGCGTGCAGCCGGCCGAGCAGCTCGTCGCGCACCATCGCCCAGGTCCAGCGCACCTGCTGATCACGTCTCTTGGCGGTCAAGCGGCCCGTGGAGTCCAGCAGGGTGCGGTGCTGCTCCAGCCGCTCCCACACCGTGTCCAGACCGCTCGTCTCGCGGGCACTGCAGTGCAGCACGGGCGGCGTCCAGAACGCGTCCTTGCCATGCATCAGCCGTAGCGCGCCCGCGAGTTCACGGGCCGCGGCCCGCGCGTCCTTCTCGTGCGGGCCGTCCGCCTTGTTGACGGCGATCACGTCGGCCAGCTCCAGCACGCCCTTCTTGATGCCCTGGAGCTGGTCGCCGGTGCGGGCCAGGGTGAGAAGCAGGAAGGAGTCCACCATGTCGGCGACCGCCGTCTCCGACTGGCCGACGCCGACCGTCTCCACCAGGATCACGTCGTACCCGGCCGCCTCCATCACCACCATGGACTCGCGGGTCGCCTTCGCCACCCCGCCCAGCGTGCCCGCGCTGGGGGAGGGGCGGACGAACGCGTGCGGGTCCACCGCGAGGCGCTCCATCCGGGTCTTGTCGCCCAGGATGGAACCGCCGGTACGCGTCGAGGACGGGTCCACGGCGAGCACGGCCACCTGGTGACCCTGCTCGGTCAGCATGGTGCCGAACGCGTCGATGAACGTGGACTTGCCGACGCCCGGCACCCCGCTCACCCCGATCCGCCGCGCCCGTCCGCTGTGCGGCAGCAGCTCGGTCAGCAACTCCTGCGCCAGCGCGCGGTGCTGGGGGCGGGTGGACTCGACCAGGGTGATCGCGCGGGCCACCAGGGCGCGCTTCCCCTCCAGCACGCCCTTCACATAGGTGTCGAGATCGATCGCGGCCATGCCGGGCTCAGAGATCGTGGCCGAGGTCGGCGGCGAGCCGCTGCACCAGGTCGTGCGCCGCGTCCGGGATGACGGTGCCGGGCGGGAACACCGCCGTGGCGCCCATCTCCAGCAGCGTCGGCACGTCCTGCGGCGGGATCACCCCGCCCACCACGACCATGATGTCCTCGCGCCCCTCCTCGGCCAGCTTCTCGCGCAGCGCCGGGACCAGCGTGAGGTGCCCGGCGGCCAGCGAGGACACCCCGACCACGTGCACGTCCGCCTCGACGGCCTGCCGGGCGACCTCCTCCGGCGTCTGGAACAGCGGGCCGACGTCGACGTCGAAGCCCAGGTCGGCGAAGGCGGTGGCGATCACCTTCTGGCCCCGGTCGTGCCCGTCCTGGCCCATCTTGGCGACCAGGATGCGCGGCCGGCGCCCCTCGGCCTCCTCGAAGGCGTCCACCAGGGCGCGGGTGCGGTCCACCGACGGGGACTCGCCTGCTTCGTTGCGGTACACCCCGGAGATGGTACGGATCTGGCTCGCGTGCCGGCCGTACACCTTCTCCAGCGCGTCCGAGATCTCGCCCACCGTCGCCTTGGCGCGGGCCGCGTTCACCGCCAGCTCCAGCAGGTTGCCCTCGCCGTCCGCCGCGCGGGTCAGCGCGTCCAGCGCGTCCCGGCACGCCGTGTCGTCCCGCTCCGCGCGCAGCCGCCGCAGCTTCTCGATCTGCTGGGCGCGGACCGAGGAGTTGTCGACCTTGAGGACCTCGATCTGCTCGTCGGTGTCCACGCGGTACTTGTTGACGCCGATCACCGGCTGCCGCCCGGAGTCGATACGGGCCTGGGTGCGCGCCGCCGCCTCCTCCACCCGGAGCTTCGGGATGCCCGCGTCGATGGCCTGCGCCATGCCGCCCGCCGCCTCGACCTCCTGGATGTGCTGCCAGGCCTTGCGCGCCAGGTCGTACGTCAGCCGCTCCACGTACGCGCTGCCGCCCCACGGGTCGATGACCCGCGTGGTGCCCGACTCCTGCTGGATCAGCAACTGGGTGTTGCGGGCGATGCGCGCCGAGAAGTCGGTGGGCAAGGCCAGTGCCTCGTCGAGGGCGTTGGTGTGCAGCGACTGGGTGTGGCCCTGGGTCGCGGCCATCGCCTCCACGCAGGTGCGCGTGACGTTGTTGAACACGTCCTGCGCGGTCAGGGACCAGCCCGAGGTCTGCGAATGGGTGCGCAGCGAAAGGGACTTGGCGTTCTGCGGGTCGAACTGCTTGACCAGCTTGGCCCAGAGCAGCCGGGCGGCCCTGAGTTTGGCGACCTCCATGAAGAAGTTCATGCCGATCGCCCAGAAGAACGACAGCCGGGGCGCGAACGCGTCCACGTCCAGCCCCGCCTCCCGGCCCGCCCGGATGTACTCCACGCCGTCCGCGAGGGTGTAGGCCAGCTCCAGGTCGGCCGTCGCGCCCGCCTCCTGGATGTGGTAGCCCGAGATGGAGATCGAGTTGTAGCGCGGCATCCGCTGCGAGGTGTACGCGAAGATGTCGGAGATGATCCGCATCGACGGCTTCGGCGGATAGATGTAGGTGTTGCGGACCATGAACTCCTTGAGGATGTCGTTCTGAATGGTCCCGGCCAGCTTCTCGGGCGGTACGCCCTGTTCCTCCGCCGCCACGATGTAGAGCGCCAGCACCGGCAGCACGGCGCCGTTCATCGTCATCGACACGGTCATCCTGTCCAGCGGGATGCCGTCGAAGAGCTGCCGCATGTCGAGGATCGAGTCGATGGCCACGCCCGCCATGCCGACGTCGCCCATCACCCGCGGGTGGTCACTGTCGTAACCCCGGTGCGTGGGCAGGTCGAAGGCGACCGACAGGCCCTTCTGGCCGGCGGCCAGGTTGCGCCGGTAGAACGCGTTGGACTCCTCGGCCGTGGAGAAGCCCGCGTACTGCCGGATCGTCCAGGGCTGGTTGACGTACATCGTCGGGTACGGCCCGCGCAGATACGGTGCCATGCCCGGGTACGTGTCCAGGAAGTCCAGGCCCTCCAGGTCACGGCCGGTGTACAGCCCCTTGACCTCGATGCCCTCGGGCGTCTCCCACAGCGGCTCACCGCCCCCGGTGTCCCGCTTGACGGCGGCACGCCACTCCTCGGCGCCGACGTCGACGGCGGGGGTGCCCAGCTCGATGCCGGAGAAGTCGGGGATTCCCATCAGGACACTCCCATGCGGTCGAGAGTCGCGGTCAGGACGGCGACCGCGTCGCAGCCCGCGAAGACGTACTGGTCGACGCCCGCGTACGCGGCGGGGCGGCCTGCCAGGTGGATCTGCCGGGCGCCCGCCGTGCGCAGGGCCTCGGCGGCCTCTTGGGCCTCCTCGGCGTAGCGGGCGTCGCTGGAGCAGAGGACCGCCTCGGTGGCGCCGCTCTCCTCGAAGTTCCCGCCGGTGACCGGCTCGATGCCGCCCGCCTGGAAGAGGTTGGCGGCGAAGGAGGCGCGGGCGGTGTGCTCGGCGGCCGGGCCGAGCGTGGCGAGGAAGATCCGGGGGCGGGCGCCGGTCGCGGCCAGATGGGCGTCGGAGCGCGCGCGCAGCGCCTCGTACGCCTCGTCCCGGCGCACGCGCGGCAGACCGCCGGACGGGAGCTCGGGGGCGGGCTCGCGGTGCACCGGCTTCTCGTCCAGGAAGGGGAACTCGCTGACGCCGGTGATGGGTTCGCGCCGCTTGGCGAGCTTCGCGGACCGCTCCGCCCAGGTGCGCGCGAGGTCGTCTTGGAGCCGGCCCGAGCGCAACACGGCCGCCTGGCCGCCGTCCTGCTCGATGGACCGGAAGAACTCCCAGGCCGCGTGCGCCAGTTCGTCGGTCAGCCGCTCCACGTACCAGGAACCGCCCGCCGGGTCGACGACCCGCGCGAGGTGCGACTCCTCGACCAGGATGGTGGAGGTGTTGCGGGCGATGCGGCGGGCGAACGCGTCGGGCAGGCCCAGCGCGTGGTCGAACGGCAGCACCGTCACGGAGTCGGCGCCGCCCACCCCGGCGGCCAGCGTAGCGACCGTCGTGCGCAGCATGTTCACCCACGGGTCGCGCCGGGACATCATCACCGGCGAGGTCACCGCGTGCTGTACCTGCGCGCCCGCGCCCGGCGCCCCGCACACCTCGGCGACCCGCGCCCAGAGACGGCGCGCGGCGCGGAGTTTGGCGATGGTGAGGAACTGGTCGGCGGTCGCCGCGTAACGGAACTCGACCTGGGCGGCGGCCTGTTCGGCGCTCAGCCCGGCCTCGGTCAGCTCCCGCATATACGCCACGGCGGTGGCCAGGGAGGCACCCAGTTCCTGCGCGGCCGAGCCGCCCGCCTCGTGGTAGGGCAGCGCGTCCACGGTCAGCGTGCGCAGCCCCGGATACCCGGCGGCACGGGCCGCGAGCGCGGCGACGGGGGCGAAGTCCAGCGGGGTGCCGGTGCGGGCCTCGTACCCCAGCGGGTCGGCGCCCAGGCTGCCGCGCACGTCCTCGGGGGCGACGCCCCGCTCCTCGTACAGCTTCAGCAGCACGTCCGCGGCCGCCTCGGTGTCGGCGCCCGCGTCCAGGGCCACCGGGGCGAGGTCCAGGTAGACGCCGTCGAGCGCCCGGCCGAGGTCCGCGACGGGGATGCCGCCCTCGCCGAGCACCAGCCAGAGGGAGGTGACGCCGTTCTCCAGGTCGGCCAGCACCGAGCCGTCCAGGAGCGCCGCGTGCCGCTGCCGTACGTCCCAGCCTCCCGGGGTGTTGCCCACCGGGCGGCCGCCGCGGGTGAACGGCGCGAAGCCGGGCAGGCCGGGGTCGGGCGCGGCGTCGCGCGGGGTGTACAGGGGCCGGGTGCGCAGCCCGTCCTCCAGCGTCGTGGACAGGGCGTCCTCGACTGCCGCGCCGGAGACTTCCTTGCCGGACTTGCGCAGGACACCCTCGACCAGGCGTTGCCACTGCTCATGCGTCGCGTCAGGGAACTCGGCGGCCAGTGAGAGCCCGTCGTCAGGCAGGACCGTCATGCTCGGATGTTAGGACAGGGTGCTCAGGTGACAGCAGAACGACGGCCTGTGACGTTCCCCTCGTTGCGGTTGTGATCCGAGCCTCCTGAGGGGCCTGTCGGCGCCGTGTGCACGGCAGACGGGCCGGACGCCGGATCAGGGATGTGTCGCACAGTGTGTCGTTGTTGGGCCGAACGGGTGACTTGGCGTAAGAATTGGCTGGTGCAGGCATCGAAAGCGAGTCAGGTCAGGGGGAGCCGGTGAGCCGTTACGACGTCACCGATGAACAGTGGGAAGGGCTCGCCCAGGTCGTGCCGCTGCGAGGCCGGGACGCATGGCCGTCCGCGGTCAGCCACCGGACGCTTCCCGACGCGGACACCGAGACGCGCCGCCGGTTCGTCGTCCTGCGGGTCAACATCTTCGCGGACGCCCGCGACGTCGCCGAGACCCTGATGGCGGGGGTGCCGGTGCTGCTGGACCTGTCCGGCGCGGAGGGCGATGTCGCCAAGCGGGTGCTGGACTTCAGTACCGGCGTGGTGTTCGGGCTGGCCAGCGGGATGCACCGGGTGGACCGCAATGTCTTCCTGCTCACCCCGCCGGGGACCGAGGTCAGCGGGCTGATGGGCATGGAGGCGTCGGGCTGAGGGCCGCGTTCCGGGCGGTGCCGCTCGTAGGTTCTTAGGACGGTTCGGCCGAGCGGGTGGCGTGCCGGGGGCCGGGGCGGTCGCCCGATCGTAGGAAGGTCCGCGGAGAAAACGGTTCGCCCCCCGAGGGCGGTCCTACGGTCCGCACATGTCGGTCACCTCCCTCCCCACACCCCCTCCGGCCCCGTTCCCCGACGGGTACGACGTGCGCGCCCGGATCACCGAGCTGCGGCTGTCCGCGTTCGCCGGGCACCGCCGGGCCGCGTTCCCGCTGGGCGCCGTCACCCTGTTCGCCGGGCCCAGCGGCTCCGGCAAGTCCACCGCGCTGGCCGCCTACGAGGCGCTCGCGCGACTGGGCGGCGGGGCCGCGCTGGCGGAGGTGTTCCCCGATCCGTCGGCCTGGGTGCCGGACCGGGCCCGGCCGGACGCCGAGGGGCGGCGCGGGTTCCGGATCGGCTGCACGGCCGACGGAGCCGGGGGCCCGGTGCAGCTGGACGTGGCCGTGCAGGCCGAGCCCCGGCTGCGCGTGGTGGGCGAGCGGCTCAGCGCGGGCGGGGTGGTCCTGCTGGAGACCGCGCTGCGCGATCCCGGACGCCGTACGGTGCAGGCCGCCTGGCACACCGCGGGCGCCGCACCGGTCACCCGCGCGCCGCTCCCGGACGACGTGCTGGGCACGACGCTGCTGCCGCTGCGGGTGGCCGGGAAGACGGACGGACAGCGCCGGGTGCTGGCCGCCGCCGAGCAGATGGTCGTCGCGCTGCGCTCGGTCTTTTCCTGCGACCCCGCGCCGGCCCGCATGCGCGTCCCGGTGCCGGCCGGCTCGGGCCGGCTGCTGCCGGGCTGCGACAACCTGGCCGACGTGCTGAGCCGTACCCGTACCGAATGCGGGCGCAGACACGCCCAGTTGGTCGATGTGGTGCGCGCCGGGTGCGCGGGCCCGGTGACCGACCTGGCCGCCGAGCGGCTGCGGGACGGCACGGTACGGGCGCTGCTCGACCGGGGCGACGGCCACCGCACCGAGCTGTCCCGGCTGGGCGACGGCGAGCTGCGGTACGTCGCGCTGGCCCTGGTCCTGCTGACCGGGCCGGGGGTGCTGGAGGTGGACGCGCCGGGGGAGGTGCCGGACGCACTGCGCACCCTCACGGTGCTGGCCGACGGCTTCGACCGCTGTCTCGACCCCGGCCAGCGGACCCGACTCCTCGCCACGGCGGCCCGGATGGGCGAGCGGGGACACATCCGCTGCGTGGGCGCGATCAGCGATCCGGGCTGGGCCGCGGGGACACCGGGCGTCACGGTGGTACACCTGAGGCCGTGACCGAGCACCCCGATCTGGCCGGACTCCAGCGCAGGCTCACCGAGTTCGCCGCAGCCCGCAACTGGCAGCCCTACCACACCCCCAAGAACCTGGCCTCCGCCCTCAGCGTGGAGGCGGCCGAACTGGTCGAGATCTTCCAGTGGCTGACCCCGGACGAGTCCGCCGCCGTGATGTCCGACCCGTCCACCGCGCACCAGGTGACGGACGAGGTCGCGGACGTCCTCGCGTACCTCCTCCAGTTCTGCGAGGCCCTGGGCATCGACCCCTTGGCCGCCCTCGCGGCCAAGATCGAGCGGAACGAGGGGCGGTTCCCGGTGCCGGGAGCGGAGGACGCCACCTGACCGATCGTCCGGACGCGCGTACTCCGCTATCACTCTACGGAGTCAACTTCCCTGCCGATTCCGAATTGTTGTCCACAGATTTCCGGCTTCCTCTGGCTTTTCGCACCAACTGGCGTCACTCTGGGTAGTGAAGACATGTGTGCGGTCGAACGGACGGACGGGGACGGGGCGGCGGATGGACGCGTTACGGCTCATCGAGGTCGGCAGAGAGGCGTTGGTGGCGGGTGCCGACGCGGCGGGAACTCTGCGGGAGGTGTGGCAGGCGCAGGCTCTGTCACAGGCGATCGGCAGCAGGCTGGCGGTATCCGGGCCGCCGGAGCTGCGGGGGGAGGCGCTGGGCCTGATGGAGCTGGCGGGGCGGGGGTGCGGGGTGCTGGACCCGCCCGAGCTGGACACCGGCGATCTGCTCGCCGCCCGGCTCACCGACCTGGCCGACGCCCGCCGGACCCTGCTGGCCCTGTGCGGGCTGCTCGGTGAGGTCGGCATGGCCCTGGTCGCCATAGCCAGCGGGGCCTCCGACGAGGCGGTGTACTGGCAGTGCATGGAGGCCATCGACGCGGCGGACGAGTCCCGCGACCGGGTGCTGGAGATGCTCCGCAAGCTGGCGGCAAGGGAGGAGCTGCTGCCGGAGGGGGAGCGGGGGTGAGCGGTGCGGGGCCGGGGCGAGGCTCGCGCAGTGTTGCCGGGGGCTTCGGCCAGGTCCGTCATGGTGCCGATGCGGCTCGGCGGGCCGATGGCGGGCAGGATGGAGGTCATGGACCTTCGTATCTTCACCGAGCCCCAGCAGGGGGCCACCTACGACACCTTGCTCACCGTGGCGAAGGCCACCGAGGACCTCGGGTTCGACGCCTTCTTCCGCTCGGACCACTATCTGCGCATGGGCAGTGCCAGCGGCCTGCCCGGACCGACCGACGCCTGGATCACGCTCGCCGGACTCGCCCGTGAGACCAGCCGCATCCGGCTCGGCACCCTGATGACCGCCGGTACGTTCCGGCTGCCCGGCGTGCTCGCCATCCAGGTCGCGCAGGTCGACCAGATGTCCGGCGGCCGGGTCGAACTCGGCCTCGGCGCGGGCTGGTTCGAGGAGGAGCACAAGGCGTACGGCATCCCCTTCCCGAAGGAGAAATTCGCCCGCCTGGAGGAGCAGCTCGAGGTCGTCACCGGTCTGTGGGCCACCGAGGCCGGCAAGACCTACGACTTCCACGGCACCTACTACGACCTCACCGAGTCCCCCGCGCTCCCCAAGCCCACCCAGCCCAAGATCCCGGTGCTCATCGGCGGCCACGGAGCCAAGCGCACCCCGCGCCTCGCGGCCCGCTACGCCGACGAGTTCAACATCCCCTTCGCGTCCCTGGAGGACACCGAGCGCCAGTTCGGCCGGGTCCGTGCCGCCGTCGAGGAGGCCGGCCGCGCGCCCGGCTCGCTCGTCTACTCCAACGCCCTGGTCGCCTGCGTGGGCCGGGACGACGCCGAGGTGGCCCGCCGCGCCGCCGTCATCGGCCGCGAGGTCGACGAGCTGAAGGCCAACGGCCTGGCCGGCACCCCGGCCGAGGTGGTCGAGAAGATCGGCCGGTACCAGGAGGCCGGTTCCCAGCGCGTCTACCTCCAGATGCTCGACCTCGACGACCTGGACCAGCTCGAGCTGATCTCCGCCGAGGTCATGCCCCAGCTCTCCTGACCCCCCCCCGCCGCCGGAGGCCCGCCGACCAGGAAGAGGCGGGCCCCGGCTCCGGAAAACCTGTGGTCAACGCACCCCGCGAACGCGAGACTCGGACATGTGTTCCTGACGATCTCCACGCGCGGCACCGCTGCCACCCCCGCCACCGACCTCGGGTTCCTGCTGCACAAGAACCCGGGCAACGCACAGACGTTCAGCACGTCCCACGGGACCGCGCACGTCTTCTACCCCGAGGCGGAGGTCGAGCGCTGCACGGCCGCGCTGCTGCTGGAGGTCGATCCCATCGCGCTGGTCCGGCGCGGCAGGGGCAAGGGCCGGGGCGGCGCCCCCGACGCGGCCCTCGGCCAGTACGTCAACGACCGCCCGTACGCGGCCTCCTCACTCCTCGCCGTCGCGCTCAGCGCCGTCTTCTCCACCGCCCTGCGCGGGGTGTGCAAGGCGCGCCCGGAGCGCGCCGCCGCCCCGCTGCCGCTGCGCATCGAGGCGCCCGCCGTCGCCGCGAAGGGCGGCCCGGACCTGGTGTGCGCCCTGTTCGCCCCGCTGGGCTGGGACGTCACCGCCGAACCGGTCGCGCTGGACCCGGAGTTCCCCGACTGGGGCGACTCCCGCTACGTCCGCCTGGTGCTGGAGTCGGAGCGGCTCACCCTCGCCGAGGCGCTGCGCCACCTCTACGTCCTGCTCCCGGTGCTGGACGACGCCAAGCACTACTGGGTCTCTCCGGACGAGGTGGACAAGCTGCTGCGCGCGGGTGAGGGCTGGCTGCCCGGCCACCCCGAGCACCGGCTGATCACCAACCGCTACCTCTCCCGCCGCTGGTCGCTGACCCGGCAGGCGATGGAGCGGCTGGAGCTGGTGCGCCTGGCCGAGACCGACGACAGCGAGGTCGAGGACATCGACAACGCCGTCGGGGCGGAGACCGAGGCCGAGCCCCGGCCCACCCCGCTCGCGGTCCAGCGCCGGGAGGCCATCCTCGCCGGGCTGCGCGAGACGGGCGCCGCCCGCGTGCTCGACCTCGGCTGCGGTGAGGGCCACCTCGTACGGGAGCTGCTGCGGGACACCCGGTTCACCGAGATCACCGCCGTCGACGTGTCCGCGCGCGCCCTCGCCATCGCCGCCCGCCGCCTCAAGCTGGACCGCATGGGCGAGTGGCAGGCGTCGCGCGTGCGGTTGCTCCAGGGCTCGCTCACCTACACCGACAAGCGGCTCACCGGCTACGACGCGGCCGTGCTCAGCGAGGTGATCGAGCACCTGGACCTGCCCCGGCTGCCCGCACTGGAGTACGCCGTGTTCGGCGCGGCCCGCCCGCGCACCGTCCTCGTGACCACGCCGAACGTCGAGTACAACGTCCGCTGGGAGACCCTGCCCGCCGGGCACGTCCGGCACGGCGACCACCGCTTCGAGTGGACCCGCGCGGAGTTCGCCGCCTGGGCGGCCGCCGTCGCCGAACGGTACGGCTACACCGTCGAGTTCCGCCCGGTCGGCCCCGACGACCCCGAGGTCGGGCCGCCCACCCAGATGGCCCTCTTCCACCACGACACCACCGAGCAGGACAAGAAGGAGGCGAAGGCCGCATGAGCGGGACCACCACGGGACGGGCGCTGCCCGTCACCGACCTCTCTCTCGTCGTCCTCGTCGGCGCCACCGGTTCCGGCAAGTCGACCTTCGCCCGCAAGCACTTCGCGCCCACCGAGGTGATCTCCTCCGACTTCTGCCGGGGCCTGGTCGCCGACGACGAGAACGACCAGAGCGCGACCGGCGACGCCTTCGACGTCCTGCACTACATCGCGGGCAAGCGGCTCGCGGCGGGCCGCCGTACGGTCGTCGACGCCACCAGCGTCCAGCCGGACGCCCGGCGGCAGCTGATCGAGCTGGCCAGGAAGTACGACGTGCTGCCCATCGCCATCGTGCTGGACGTGCCCGAGGAGGTGTGCGCCGAGCGCAACGCGGCCCGCCCCGACCGCGCGGGCATGCCCCGCCGGGTCATCCAGCGGCACACCCGTGAACTCCGCCGCTCGCTCAGGCACTTGGAGCGCGAGGGCTTCCGCAAGGTACATGTGCTGCGCGGGGTCGCCGAGGTCGAGGGCGCCACGATCGTCACCGAGAAGCGGTACAACGACCTCACCCACCTCACCGGCCCCTTCGACATCATCGGCGACATCCATGGCTGCTCCGCCGAACTTGAGTCGCTGCTCGCCAAGTTGGGCTACCACGACGGAGTCCACGCCGAGGGCCGTACCGCCGTGTTCGTCGGTGACCTGGTCGACCGGGGTCCCGACAGCCCCGCCGTGCTGCGGCGCGTGATGGGCATGGTCGCGGCAGGGACCGCGCTGTGTGTGCCGGGCAACCACGAGAACAAGTTCGGCCGCTACCTCAAGGGCCGTACCGTCCAGCACACCCACGGCCTCGCCGAGACCGTGGCCCAGATGGAGGGCGAGAGCGAGGAGTTCAGGGACGAGGTGCGCCGCTTCGTCGACGGCCTGGTCAGCCACTACGTCCTCGACGGCGGCCGGCTCGTGGTCTGCCACGCCGGCCTGCCGGAGAAGTACCACGGCCGCACCTCCGGCCGGGTCCGCTCGCACGCCCTGTACGGCGAGACCACCGGCGAGACCGACGAGTTCGGGCTGCCCGTGCGCTACCCCTGGGCCGAGGACTACCGGGGCCGCGCGGCTGTGGTGTACGGCCACACCCCGGTGCCGGAGGCCACCTGGCTCAACAACACGATCTGCCTCGACACCGGCGCCGTCTTCGGCGGCAAGCTGACCGCGCTGCGCTGGCCGGAGCGCGAGATCGTGGACGTCCCCGCCGAGCGGACCTGGTACGAGCCGGTCCGGCCGCTGCGCGTCGACGCGCCCGGCGGCCAGGACGGACGGCCGCTGGACCTGGCCGACGTCACCGGCCGGGGCGGGGTCGAGACGCGGTACCTGGGCCGGGTCGCGGTGCGCGAGGAGAACGCGGCCGCAGCCCTTGAGGTGATGAGCCGCTTCGCCGTGGACCCCCGCCTGCTGCCGTACCTCCCGCCCACCATGGCGCCGACGCCCACCTCCCGGGAGGAGGGGTACCTGGAGCACCCGGCCGAGGCGTTCGCGCAGTACGCGCGGGACGGGGTCGGGCGGGTCGTGTGCGAGGAGAAGCACATGGGCTCGCGTGCCGTGGCGCTCGTCTGCCGGGACGCGGCGACCGCCGCCAAGCGGTTCGGCGTGGGGGAGGGGCCCACGGGCGCGCTCTACACCCGTACCGGGCGGCCGTTCTTCGACGACGGCGCGGTGACCGAGGAGATCCTTCAGCGGCTCCGCGTGGCGGTCACCGAGGCGGACCTGTGGGAGCGGCTCGACACCGACTGGCTGCTGCTGGACGCCGAGCTGATGCCGTGGTCGCTGAAGTCCCAGGGCCTGCTGCGCCGCCAGTACGCCGCCGTGGGCGCCGCCTCCGGCGCCGTGTTCCCGCCCGCGCTCGCCGCGCTGGAGGCGGCCGGGGACCGGGGTGCCGACGTGTCCGCGCTGCTGGCCCGGCAGCGCGAACGGGCCGCCGACGCGGCCGCGTTCACCGACGCCTACCGCCGCTACTGCTGGACCACCGACGGCCTCGACGGCGTCCGCCTCGCCCCCTTCCAGGTGCTGGCGGTACGCGGCCGCAGTCTCGCCGCGCTCCCGCACGACGAGCAACTCGCCCTGCTGGACCGGCTGGTGGAGCACGACGGCTC